>NZ_JAMJFW010000020.1:0-81126 GCF_023544405.1 Enterobacter cloacae complex sp. OE43NF | reverse complement strand
GCAAGCATAGCGAAATTTGAGCCTCGTGACAGGGCATTGACGCCAGTTGAAATCGGTCTGATGTATCGGTATATGGAACGGGTAGGAACGACGCCATCAATCAGAGCAGCGGTTAAACTTTTGCTGTTAACGATGGTACGTAAAAGCGAGCTTACTAACGCGACTTGGAGCGAGATCAATTTTAGTGAAGCATTATGGACGATACCAAAGGAGAGGATGAAACGACGTAATCCACATTTGGTTTTTCTTCCCCAACAGGCAATGGATATTTTGATTGCTCTTAAAACCTTTGCCGGTAGCTCTGATTTTATCCTTCCTTCGCGCTACGATTCCGATGCACCTATGAGTAGCGCTACTTTAAACCGGGTTTTGACACTGACGTATCGTCAGGCACAGAAAGAAGGGGAGTTGTTGCCTAAGTTTGGCCCCCATGACTTACGGCGTACTGCCAGCACCTTGCTACATGAGGCCGGGTATTGATGTAGCCCCCTGAAACACCAGACAGTAGCTGTATCTCCAGATAAGAGATAGGCTTGAATATATGTCTAACACTAACACCAATTTTGAGATGACCGGGATCCTGTTAGGGCAAGAAGTCCGTAAACGTAAAACTCCTCAGGAGAAGATTGCCATTATCCAGCAGACGATGGAGCCGGGTATGAATGTCTCCCATGTCGCACGCCTGCATGGTATCCAGCCCAGCCTGCTGTTTAAGTGGAAGAAGCAATATCAGGAAGGCAGCCTCACCGCCGTTGCGGCTGGAGAGGAAGTCGTTCCTGCTTCTGAGCTTACTGCTGCTCTGAAGCAGGTCCGGGAGCTTCAGCGCCTTCTGGGCAAGAAGACGATGGAAGTTGAGATCCTGAAAGAAGCCGTGGAGTACGGTCAGTCGCGAAAATGGATAGCGCACGCGCCCTTGTTGCCAAAGGACGGGGAATAGCCATGGTCAGCCGGACCATGTGCGTGTCGCGTGCGCAACTGTCACTGCGGATTAACCGTTCTGCCGACTGGCAGGACAGGCGCTGTAACCGGCGTAATGAAGAAGCAGACGCAGAAATACTGTCGGCTATCCTCAACATTATCAGCGATATGCCGAGTTATGGTTATCGACGCGTGTGGGGCATCCTGCGCAAGCAACGTCGCACAGAGGGACAGCCACCTGTGAATGCCAAACGGCTTTACAGGATAATGAGCGAGCATAACCTGTTGTTGTTGCATCACAAACCAGAGCGACCGAAGCGTGAACATAAGGGCAAGATAGCGGTGGCAGAAAGCGATATGCGCTGGTGTTCAGATGGCTTCGAGTTCGGCTGCGACAACGGCGAAAAACTGCGTGTAACGTTCGCGCTGGACTGCTGCGACCGCGAGGCCATAGACTGGGCAGCAAGCACGGGAGGCTATGACAGTTCGACCGTGCAGGATGTGATGCTGAGGTCGGTGGAAAAGCGCTTCGGTGACAGGTTACCGGACACACCGGTGCAGTGGCTGACGGACAACGGTTCAGCGTATACGGCGCATGAAACGCGGAGGTTCGCGGTAGAGCTGAATCTGGAGCCCTGCACAACAGCGGTGAGCAGCCCACAGAGCAATGGCATGGCTGAACGGTTCGTGAAAACGATGAAGGAGGCTATATCGCGTTCATGCTAAAGCCGGATGTGAGAACAGCACTGTGAAACCTTGCGGCAGCGTTCATACATTACAATGAAAACCACCCACACAGCGCTCAGGGATATTACTCCCCGAAGGATTACCGGCGACTGCGGGGAGCGTTAACTTAAGACACAAAAGCTGTCCGGAAATATCGTGTCAAGATCAGGTCAAGATCTGGAGGATGGTCCCATGCATTTGCCTGACGTCACTTATGACAAATCTCCCGATCATAAATTCCACCGTTTAAAGCCAGCATTTGCTTCTTATTCTTTGAAACCATTTTTGTCATGATTTGCGAATCATCTAAAAAAATGTCCCCAAATGTTCCTGGTCGTGCATTCCATCCAGCAATAATCACTGTATCGCCCACGTTTAATGCTGCTACAGTATTGTTATCATAATCCGTATTTCCGAAAAGGAATTTCAAGCCTTCACTTGAATCAGGGATGTGTAACGTTACTAACGGATTTTTACTGAAGGTGGCTGCGCTAATCTTTTTTATTTTTCCTGTAACCATCAATCGGCACTTTTTGAAGTCATTTGTTGCTCTGAACTCATGTTCCTGAAATCGTGCATAAACTTCTTCGGTTGTATACAGCCTTGGAAGTATATCTATTATCGATGATTTTGTTGATTGTTCGTTTTGTTGTAAAGATGCTGAACCTCCGTTCGAGAAATGTATTAATTCCGATGTTCTGGCTTGGCTGGGTGTTATTGCTATTCCGTTCAATATATAAAGTCCAAAGAAGAAGGCAACATTTGTCGTTGACTTTTTAAATTTTGAGGTCATTTTGTTTCTCCATAACTTCTATCTTAACAATACGCTCTCCATTACGGTATATTTTTATGTTGTCAGGCGGGGACTTCACGGCACTACGAATTTCATTCATGATGTCTTTAGATAACATATCGCAACCTTCCATATACATAACCTTACGGGTATCGGTATCTGATATGTTAGTGAAGCTGCTACTGATCCATGAATCAGGTATTTCGACCCCATGTAACAGCTTCATATATTGAACGATGAACGCATCTGTCAGGTGAAATCGCCCTACTGTGTATTTTCCTTGGTAGGAATTGTCCGGTGATTGTGCTAAATAGTCATGGACCAATACTACGGTTACGTCATTACTTAGCATTTTCAGCCTCCAGTTCAGTGATGCGCTTATTGGTCATGTCAATTAGGCATTGAACATCCTGATTGCAGGTAGCCTGTTTTTTGATCCATTTTCGTTGCGATGGTAGCAAAGATTTACGTGTTTCAGTTGGTAGTTCTTTCCATGTATCGTTAAGCTTTTTATCCGCAATACGATAATCTTCTTCAGGGGAGTGCGGTGTTGTTAGCTTGTCATGAGCGGTTGTGATGTTCTTTGCTTTATTCTGAAAATATGATTTATCAGCACACGCTTTTTCCCAACTTTTTGAGATCTTCGTAGCTATGTCCTCAATAAACATTTCACGAAGTGTATACCCATTTAATTTCGCACCTTCTTCCAATATGAGGCGATATTCATAAGGAATGGCTTGCAATTGTTTATCAATATTCAATTCAGGATCGTCCGACTCGTTAATGAATACTTTAGCTTCTTCTATCGTCGGCGCTCCACGTTTGCACACATCTTCTCCGTTCTTAAACATTCCTTTCGTTAATTTACGCACGGGCTTATCTGGATTTGAGCACTTTTCTTTGATTCTGGCTTTAATGTTTGCGGACTGTTCATTAATGACCATCCTTGCTGCCGTAGGGTCATTTTGATACATAGAACGTGCCAGGGGGCCATTTAGCAATATGAGTTCTATGTCATCTGACGTAGGTCCACCATTCAGGCAAAGCTCACTTGCCGGGAGCGCCATAAGGTCATCCACGGTATCAATATTCTGGAAACTGATGCGGTTATCTGAGGCTGCTGTAGCGCTGCTTGAAATCAAAAAGGCATTCAACGTGATGATCTTAATGAGTTTTATTGGCTTCATGCGTATGTCTTTCCTTGTGCTATCGAAAAAACTGCGACTCTTCAGTAAACGTAAATTGGTTGATTTCGAAGTGAAATCAGGCTGAGAGACTTGATTTTATATTGATCTATAAGATCTATCAATAATCGCATATTGATCTATGAAATAGATCGATTGGCGCGGGTAGAAGAGGTGGCATGGCTACGAAGGTTATTGTATTTAATGGTTTTTCAAGGAATGATATGCTTAATGTTAAGGTGGGGAGGGGCGGGTTAGTATCGAGTATTCCCAAAGAAGGGGATTACATTCAACTTACCTGGGGAGTTACAGCAACTATAGAGGTGTTTCGATAAGAAGCGGAACAATGGGATCAGTATGTAGACGTAATGGATAATGTAATTTAGCCCCCTTGCTCTAAAACGCACTGTATCGAGTTTTACGGGGTTTTGGTATTAAATAATGCCCACGCCTACTTTAATCGCTCTGACAAGATACAGAGCGATTCATGGCGTTATAGCGATGGATAATAACATCTTGTGTTTACATTGGAATATGGGATGTTTTCACATTGGAGCTAATACTTGCCTTTATTCCGTCAGTTCATCGATCAGCGTTCGGGGATGTTCTAATCGTTTTTTCGCTTCCGTCATGAACTTATCTCGGTTGATCAATATGTCAATATGATCATGTAGTATCAACCCCTCAGATTCAAGAATTTGAGTATCGTTTATAGTCTGTGCTTCAACATAAATCTTACCCTTCTTCCAGCCTGAGTTGTTTTCGATAACGATACGCTGTTTATGCTGATCGCGGTATGTGATGGTAAACAAGTTGTGTTTCTTATCTATTCTGGAGCAGTCTATGCGCGTAATAACGGTCTTAATGTTTGCCCTTATTTTTGCGCGTAAAGGGTTAAGTGCGTCATTAATATCAAACTTCCTGAATTTGTCCCACCCTTCAGTGTTCATTTGCACGATTGATTCATCGTATAGCCTTTTTTCCTCTACCAGGCTTTGTTTTTCTTGTTCAAGTTGTTCAATTTGCGAAGTCATGCTGTTAATGATTGCCGGGCTTTTAGCTGAACCTATAGCTAATACATAGTTCTCAATTTTCGATTCTATGTCCGATATTTTCCATTCTAAACCAGATGGTTGATATTTCGTCTGTAAGAATATTCTATCAGCTATCAGTTGTAAAATTGTCCTTTCAAGAGTGCTTGCCCTGAATCCCCACTTATTACAATCCTGATGTAGATCTCTGGATGCGCATTGGTAACGGTAAGCATGTGGATGGTTCTTAAGGGTTGATTTAGCCTTAACCATGTAACATGAGCAGTGCGCACAATGCAAAATGCCAATACCGGAAAGTAACGGTATTTCAGGGTTAATCTCGCGATTCGGGGCAAACCCTTTGTTTCCAACTTGGATCTTTAACGCTTCGTATTCATCTTTGCTGATGATAGCAGGGTAATAATCATCCAGAACGTATTCTGCATTGTTTACAGTGATTACTTTTCGTCCATAAATGGCTGGCTCAAGGATTCTGGAACAATGCTGCATATTCCATATACCTTTTGATTTTTTGTTGCCAATAACCGGTCCATCGTAGTTGTTTTTCAGGTGCATAAGGATCATTCGATTTGACCAACCGTCTTGTTTTAACTGGATAATTTTTTTTGCTATGGGGAACAGGACTGGATGCGGATTGACATACCCAGTACTCGAATCTGTCCACCATTTATCCGACCCTAACTCTTTAATTGCGATTACAGGATCACCTGGTTTCCTTTTTTGGTGGCGTCTGATCTTGGATAGAGCACTTGCAATGGTGCGGTGTGATTTGGTTGAACTTTCTTCGTTTGCACGGCTGAACAACATCACGCTAAACATCAGTTGCTGCAATATCTCGGTGTTTACTTCAGTCTGCCTGTAAATCTGTTTATCAATCCCGGTAATTACCGTGATGCCATTAAGCAATAAACTGGTGAAAAGGTTAACTGCTTGCATGGCGTTCTGGCGTGAGAAGCGATCAAGGGATTCAATCAAAAGGAAAGACCCCTTTGGGATCAAGCCGGATTCAACCTGGGCTATAAAATCCGATAATGCTCCTTCCTGAACGTTTTTACCTTTGTACGCGGATACTCCTAAATCTTGGTATTCCTCGAAAATTTCCAGATCGTACTCAGCAGCGATCTTTTTTGCCATTTCCGCAATGTAACTCTTCTGTCGCTCGATCGAGTTACCTCTGCCTTGTCGTTCGCTGGAGTAACGGATATATGAATATAAGCGTGGACGATTCATGGTATTGAATTTCACTGGACGTACTGTATTTCTTAAGATTGTAACATGTGCAGGCATTGGTCATCACCTCTTTGGTAATCCATTGCGGCGACAGGTATAGCTGTTTTTACGCCTCAATTCTTAATGAGGTGTATTTTACTTTAGTGTTACCGATGGTGACGCCCAGCACCGCCATCACGGTAAAGCCCAGACCGGTTAGCACCGCGTGGATGAGATACAGCACCGGCGCGACAAACAGGAACAGGAATTCGATAGGCTCAGTCGTACCGCCTACAACGCAGGCGATTACCCCGGAAATCAACAGCCCTTTAATTTTGTGACGATTTTCCGGTCGGGCGCAGTGGTACATCGCCAGCGCCGCGCCTGGCAGACCGCCGAGGAAGGCCGGCATTTTACCCTGTGACAGGAAGCGGGTCGCACTCTCAGAGAAGCCATGAGTGGTTGGGCAGCTCAGCTGCGCCTGGAAGATGGTCAGCGCACCGCTTACATCATGACCGCACACTTCCATGGTGCCGCCTGCTTCGGTGAAGCGAATCAGCGCCACCAGAATATGTTGCAGGCCAAACGGCAGCAGCAGACGTTCGCCGGTACCGAAGATCATCGGGCCGAAATCGCCCGCGCCGTTAATGATACGGCCAATACCGTTGATACCGAGCGCAAAGACCGGCCAGATCAGCGGGATGACCAGACCAAACAGCCCCATGACCACGAGAGTAATAATTGGCACGAAGCGGGTGCCGCCGAAGAAAGCCAGGGCATCGGGGAGGCGGATATTGTGGAAGCGCTCATGCAGCATCCAGATAATGACCCCCGCGATCACCGCGCCGAGGATCCCAGTGTCGATGGACTGAATACCAATCACGCTCTGAATGTTGTTGGCTTTCAGCACCGCAGCATCGGTAGTGGGCAGGATGCCTTTGGCGGTCAGCCAGAAGTTCACCGCAAGGTTCATCACCGCGTAGCCCACAAAACCGGCGAACGCCGCCACGCCTTTATTCTCACGCGCCAGGCCCAGCGGGATGGCGATACAGAACATCACGGGCAGGAAACTGAAGGCAAAGGAGCCGACCTTACTCATCCAGATAAAGATCGCCTGCAGCACAGGGGTACCGAGGAACGGGATCAGCGTAATGACGTCCTTACTGCTGAGCGAGCTGCCGATCCCGAGCATGATCCCGCAGAACGAGAGAAGCGCCACGGGCAGCATAAAGGTTTTACCCAGTTGCTGGAAAAATTCCCACAGCGATATTTTTTGTGCTGTTTTCGCCGTCATAAAACGACTCCTTTATTGTTAAAATCAGTTTGTCTGCTTCAATGCTGCGAGAAGATAAAACGTTTTATCAAAGTTTAGTGCGCGCTGAATCACATTCTCAGCCTTTCACTGGTAGTATAAAGATAACGTATTGATAAAACGTTTTACCGATCTCATTATCAGGGAGTCACGCCAACACATGGCTGTAGCGAAAAAGATCACCATCAACGATGTCGCGCTGGCGGCGGGGGTTTCCGTCAGCACCGTTTCACTGGTCCTGAGTGGAAAAGGGCGCATCTCTCCCGCGACCGGTCAGCGGGTTAACGACGCCGTTGAACAACTGGGTTTTGTGCGTAACCGTCAGGCGTCGGCCCTGCGCGGGGGACAAAGCGGCGTGATTGGCCTGATCGTGCGTGACCTGACTTCACCCTTTTACGCCGAACTGACCGCCGGGTTAACCGAAGCGCTGGAGGCGCAGGGACGAATGGTGTTTCTGCTCCACGGCGGGCGCAAGCCGGACCAGCTTCTTTCCCGGCTCGACATGCTGCTCACCCAGGGCGTTGACGGTGTGATTGTTGCCGGAGCGTCGGGCGTGAGCAGTGAATTATGCGAGCGCGCGGCCGCAAAAGGGGTGCCGCTGGTCTTTGCGTCGCGTGCCAGTTATCTGGATGAAGCCGATACCCTGCGGCCAGATAACATGCAGGCGGCCCAAATGTTGACCGAGCATCTTATTCGTCGCGGGCATCAGCGGATTGCCTGGCTCGGCGGAAAAAGCTCGTCGTTGACCCGCGCCGAACGGGTGGGCGGTTATTGCGCGACGCTGATTAAATACGGTTTACCGTTCCACAGCGAGTGGGTGGTAGAGTGTGAATCCAGTCAGAAAAAAGCCGCAGAAGCGATCGGTGCGCTGTTAAGCAGCAGCCCGACGATAAGCGCCGTGATTTGCTACAACGATGTGATTGCGATGGGGGCCTGGTTTGGTCTGATCCGCGCCGGGCGTCAGAGCGGTGAGGGGGGGGTTGAAACCTTCTTCGGCCATCAGGTGGCGTTAGGGGCATTTGCCGACGTTGGCGAAAATGCGCTGGACGATCTGCCCATCGTCTGGGCCACCACGCCCGCACGGGAGATGGGCTACACGCTGGCGGACAGGATCATGCAGCGCATCGAAAAAACAGACGTGCAGGCCGGGCACCAGATTGTGGCGGCGCGTTTGGTAACGGTGAAATAATCCAGAGCACGTTGCGGAGCGTAGGCCAGATAAGGCATCGCCGCCCCCCGGCAATAAAAAACCCCTCATGCGAGGGGTTTTGTCGTTTACTGCTGCGGCGCCGCAGGTTCGGCTGGCGCTGCTGGTTCAGCCGGTTCCGGCATGCCCAGGGCAGGCATACCAAACATGCCGACAAAGTCCTCCAGCGGCATTTTGTCACCGTTGAGCGTCACCTGGCCGTTGGCATACTGCAGGCTGGTGGAAATCGTGTTGTCGTCCACCTTTGTGATGCGGAACATCTGGCCCATCGCCGCCAGGCCTTTCACCTGCTGGTTTGCCAGCTTGCCGGCATCGTCATCGCCGTACCCTTCAAGCTTCGCAATCTGAGTCATAAACTCGGTTGCCATATCCATTGGGATCGTCAGCTTGCTGTCCAGAGACTTCACGCTGCGATCCACTTCCTGTGCCAGCGTTTGCGGTTCGCCCGTTGCGGTTGCCGGATCTTTCAGGAACAGAGACAGGTTAAAGCTGGTTTCGCCTTTGCTGTTTTTCCAGCTCAGCGGAGCGACGGTGATCACCGGTTCACCTTTGAGCAGAATAGGCAGGTTGTTGAACAGCACGGCCATCGCCTGCTGCTGATACACTTCCGGGTTCTGCTGCAGCGCGGCATCGGTCAGCAGCGCCTGGCTCTCTTTGCTGTATTTCTGGCTGAATTCATGCCACGCCTGACCGTCAATATTGCCGATCTTCAGCGAAAGCTTGCCGGTACCCAGGTCCTGATTCTGCACTTTCAGGCTCTTCAGGGTGTAATCCAGCTGAGTATTGATGCTCTTACCGTCTTTGGAGACATCCGATTTACCATCAACGTCCATGCCTTCCAGCACGGCCATCTCTTTACCTTCAATCGCAATGGCAATCTTATCAATCGAGAGTTTCTGATCGCCGATACGCTCTTTGAAGTCGGTCATGCGGCTGTTGCCGTCTGCTTTCAAATTGTTGAAGGTAATTTGTACCTTCTGATCGTATTCGTTAACGGCGTTGACCAGACCGCTTTGCGCTTCCCCTGTCAGGGAGAGCACGTTCCCTTCGCGGTCAGCATCTACGGTGAAGTTGCCACCGCTGAAGGTGACTTTCTCGTTCTCTTTCTCGTAGTTCAGCGCCTTCAGCGCGATATTCGAGCGGGTATCACCGGCATAGCTGATGCGGGTATCAACCGCGAAAGGCGATTCATTTTTTGCCAGATCGAACAGCGGCTTAGTTAAGTCGTTATTCACCAGCACGGTGTGAACGGACGCCATTGATGGGATCAGGTTAAAGGACTTCAGCTGCGCCAGCGGGAACGGACCGTGACTTACCACCTCATCCAGCACCACCGTCTGGCCCGGCTTCAGCCAGCCATTTTCATTTCCGGCAACGGGCTTCACCACAAGCTGCATATGGCTGGTGAATACCCCGCGCTCATAATTCTGATAGCTCAGCTCTACACCCGCTTCCGGTGCGCCACGCTTAATTTGGCTGTTAGCCTGTGCCACCATCTCAGCCAGACGGCTCTCCAGCTGCTTCCCGGTAAACCAGGATGCTCCCGTCCAGACTACGCCTAACGCTACAATCACGCCTACCGCTACGACCGATTTTTTCATTGCGACTATCCCTAAAATGAAACCAGGCGGTAGAAACCGCCCGGAGATATAAAGCCTGCCACTAGCTTAGCAAGAGTTGTTAAAAAATTCAGTATTGTCTAAAGCTTATTAAATACGCGCGCCAGGCGACCGGTACCGCTCACGCTGACCGGGGACTCATTAGCAGCAACGAATGCTGACTCACCCGGCTTAAGCACCAGACGCTGTTCGCCTTTATGCAGTGTCGCTTCACCCTCAACGCAGAACAGGATCGCCGCGCTCTCCTGCGCGATGGTCGTTTTGGTCTGGCTGAGGTCGTGCAGGGAGAAAGCAAAATCGTCAACCGGAATAGGGAAGTCCAGCTCTGCGCCATTTTTGACGGGCTGAGTAAGCAGCTCGGCAGCAGGTTTTGCCACAAACTTCACGTTAGCCACCAGTTCAGGGATGTCGATATATTTCGGCGTCAGACCCGCGCGCAGCACGTTGTCCGAGTTGGCCATTACCTCCAGCGCCACACCCTGCAGATAGGCATGCGGCGTTTCTGCGAACAGGAACATGGCTTCGCCCGGGTTTAGCTTCACCACGTTCAGCAGCAGCGGGGAGAACAGGCCGCTGTCGTCCGGGTAAAACGCAGAAATCAGACGGATGGTGTCCCATGGTTCGCCCTGCTGGCCGTCCAGCGCCGCTTTCAGCACCGCCAGGGCGTGGGATTTCTCGTCGCCCTGCATGTTGAGCAGGCTGGCGAACAGCTGGCTCAGGCTTTCCGCGTTCGGATTTGCCAGGAAATGTGCGATAGCGTTATGCGCTCCTGCGACCGGATGCAGCAGAGAGATGATCTCGGAGAACTCGCGAAACGCGTTCATCGCCAGGAAAGGGGTCAGCGCAAAGACCAGCTCCGGCTTGTGGTTCGGATCTTTATAGTTACGCTCGGCGGCATCTAACGGGATACCGGCCGCATTCTCTTTTGCAAAGCCAATTTCAGAGGCTTTCTTGTTCGGGTGAACCTGGATGGAGAGAGGTTGATCGGCACACAGCACCTTAAACAGGAACGGCAGCTCGCCAAAACGACTGGCCACGCTGTTGCCCAGCAGCGTGGCTTTATCGGCGTCAATTACGTCGCGCAGCGCGCGCACCTGGCCGCTGGCATCTTCAACTTTTGAGCTGCTCTTCGGGTGGGCGCCCATCCACAGTTCTGCCATCGGCAGGTTGTCCGGGTTCGCGATACCGTAGAGTTCCGTTAACGCAGTTTTACTTCCCCAGGCGTAGTTTTGCACTGAGTTGATGAGTTTTTGCATTATCAAGCCCTGATTCAAATGTGGAATAAACTCCGGGTATTAAAGCAATAAACCACCTGGAAGTAACCTGCGGATGTAAAAAGTCGTACTAGTCTCAGTTTTTGTTAAAAATTTGTGTAGGATAAGCTGACTCGCTTTTAAGCCGGGCAGCGGAACATCTGCCCTGAATAATCAGACCGACGCAGTAAGTGAGAGAACAATGTCGAACAAACCCTTTCATTACCAGGATCCTTTCCCGCTCGGTAAGGATCAGACCGAATATTACCTGTTAACCCGCGATCACGTCTCTGTCTCTGAGTTTGAAGGGCAGGAGATCCTCAAGGTCGATCCGCAGGCGCTGACCTTGCTGGCGCAGCACGCCTTCCACGACGCCTCGTTTATGCTCCGTCCTGCGCATCAGCAGCAGGTGGCCGATATTCTCAGCGACCCGGAGGCCAGCGAAAACGATAAGTATGTCGCGCTGCAGTTCCTGCGTAACTCCGATATCGCGGCAAAAGGCATTCTGCCGACCTGCCAGGACACCGGTACGGCCATCATCGTGGGTAAAAAAGGCCAGCGTGTCTGGACCGGTGGCGGCGATGAAGCCGCGCTGGCGCACGGTGTCTACAACACTTACACCGAAGACAACCTGCGCTACTCGCAAAACGCGGCGCTGGATATGTATAAAGAGGTCAACACCGGCACCAACCTGCCTGCGCAAATTGACCTCTACAGCGTGGACGGCGATGAGTACAAATTCCTTTGCATCGCGAAAGGCGGCGGTTCAGCCAACAAAACCTACCTCTACCAGGAAACGAAAGCGCTGCTCACACCGGGCAAGCTGAAGAACTACCTGGTGGAAAAAATGCGTACCCTCGGGACTGCAGCCTGCCCGCCATACCATATCGCCTTTGTCATTGGCGGCACGTCGGCGGAAGCGACGCTGAAAACCGTGAAGCTGGCATCGACTAAATACTACGACGCCCTGCCAACCGAAGGGAACGAACACGGCCAGGCGTTCCGCGATGTTCAGCTTGAGCAGGAGCTGCTGGAAGAAGCGCGTAATCTGGGGCTCGGCGCACAGTTCGGCGGTAAATACTTTGCTCACGACGTGCGTGTGATCCGTCTGCCGCGCCACGGCGCATCCTGCCCGGTGGGTATGGGCGTCTCATGTTCGGCGGATCGTAACATCAAAGCGAAGATCAACCGTGAAGGCGTGTGGATCGAAAAACTGGAGAACAATCCGGGTAAGTACATTCCGGAAGCGCTGCGTAAAGCCGGTGAAGGTGAAGCGGTTCGCGTTGATCTGAACCGTCCGATGAAAGAGATTCTGGCGCAGCTGTCTCAGTACCCGGTCTCGACGCGTCTCTCCCTGAACGGCACGATCATCGTCGGCCGCGACATCGCCCATGCGAAGCTGAAAGAGCGCCTGGACAACGGCGAAGGGTTGCCGCAGTACATCAAAGATCATCCGATCTACTACGCGGGCCCGGCGAAAACGCCAGAGGGTTATGCCTCCGGCTCATTAGGCCCAACCACCGCAGGCCGCATGGACTCCTATGTTGACCAGCTCCAGGCCAACGGCGGCAGCATGATCATGCTGGCGAAAGGCAACCGCAGCCAGCAGGTGACGGATGCGTGCCACAAGCATGGCGGGTTCTACCTGGGCAGTATCGGTGGTCCGGCGGCCGTACTGGCGCAGGGCAGCATCAAGAGCCTGGAGTGCGTGGAATACCCGGAACTGGGTATGGAAGCGATCTGGAAAATTGAAGTGGAAGATTTCCCGGCGTTTATCCTGGTGGATGACAAAGGCAATGACTTCTTCAAGCAGATCCAGTCCTCTCAGTGTTCGGCATGTGTGAAGTAAGCTAAAAAGCCGGGTGGCGGCTACGCCACCCGACACCAAAAAGAGCGCACAAAGCGCCATAACGTTTCTCAGAAGTCATCAATACTTATCTCTTAAGCATGTGAGCAATCCCATCTTTAATTATCAAGGAGAAAGTAATGACAACGCATCGCCGTGAGAAAGATTCGATGGGCGCGATCGACGTTCCGGCCGACAAACTCTGGGGGGCGCAAACCCAGCGCTCGCTGGAACATTTCCGTATTTCGACAGAGAAAATGCCCGTTTCGCTGATTCAGGCGCTGGCGCTGACCAAACGTGCCGCCGCCAAAGTGAATCTGGATCTGGGCCTGCTGGCGGCTGACAAAGCCAACGCCATCATCAGTGCCGCCGACGAAGTGCTGGCGGGCAAGCATCCCGACGAATTCCCCCTGGCCATCTGGCAGACCGGCTCTGGCACGCAGAGCAACATGAACATGAATGAAGTGCTGGCCAACCGGGCAAGCGAGCTGCTGGGCGGCGTGCGCGGTATGGAGCGTAAGGTTCACCCGAACGATGACGTTAACAAGAGCCAGAGCTCCAACGATGTCTTCCCGACGGCAATGCACGTGGCGGCGGTGATTGCCATCCGTGAACAGCTGATCCCGCAGCTAAATGTGCTTAAAAGCACCCTTAACGAGAAAGCCCAGGCCTTCAGTGATATCGTCAAAATCGGGCGTACCCACCTGCAGGATGCCACGCCGCTGACCCTTGGACAGGAGATATCCGGCTGGGTGGCGATGCTGGAACACAATCTCAAACACATTGAGTACAGCCTGCCGCATCTCTCTGAGCTGGCGCTGGGCGGCACGGCGGTGGGGACGGGGTTAAATACCCATCCGGAGTACGCGGTGCGCGTGGCGGAAGAGCTGGCCGCGATTACCGGGCAACCGTTTGTTACCGCGCCCAATAAGTTTGAGGCGCTGGCAACCTGCGACGCGCTGGTTCACACCCATGGTGCGCTGAAAGGGCTGGCGGCATCACTGATGAAAATCGCCAACGACGTGCGCTGGCTGGCCTCTGGCCCGCGCTGCGGCATTGGTGAAATCAGCATCCCGGAAAATGAACCGGGTAGCTCCATTATGCCGGGCAAAGTGAACCCGACGCAGTGTGAAGCCATGACTATGCTCTGCTGTCAGGTGCTGGGAAATGACGTGGCCGTCAATATGGGCGGTGCGTCAGGCAATTTCGAGCTGAATGTCTATCGTCCGATGGTTATCCACAATGTGCTTCAGTCTGTACGTCTGCTGGCGGACGGCATGGAGAGTTTCAACGCGCATTGCGCCTCCGGCATTGAGCCGAACCGCGAGCGAATCAGTCAGTTGCTCAATGAGTCGCTGATGCTGGTGACCGCCCTCAATACCCATATCGGCTACGACAAAGCCGCTGAGATCGCCAAAAAGGCGCATAAAGAGGGGCTGACGCTGAAAGCCTCTGCGCTGGCGCTTGGCTACCTCACGGAAGACGAGTTTGATGCCTGGGTCCGCCCTGAAGCGATGGTCGGCAGCCTGAAATAGTCACGTCGCCACATACAGGTGCAGCCGGGGAATAATCAGCTGCAGCGGCTGCGCCTGAGGCTTATAGCGATGCTGAACGTTTTCCGCATCGTAATTCAGCAGTTCGCCAATGTCCGGTACCACGGCGCCCTGATCGGCATCATAGAGCGCAATCAGCGGCGTTGGGCAGGCGTACTGGATCTGCTTTTGCTGGCCTGAATACCAGACGCGGGCGATAGGCTGCACCTTCACCGGGCGTTTAATCTTAAGGCGCGTTTCAACGGGCAATGACGCGATGCTGTGATACTCCTGCTCCAGGCGCTCAATCCACTGCTCGCGCGACCACGGAGCCACGGTGCGCGGCGCTTTCAGGCTCTTTTCCAGCTGGGCCAGGATCTCATCCCGGGTAAAGTTTTTGATAATGTGCTTGTTGGCCCAGCCGAAGCGCAGCGTGGCGGGCTGACGCAGTACCGTCAGCGTACGGTAGGCATTCAGGGTGATTAAACCCGGAAGCTGGCGGTGCACCCACTCAAAGCGGGCGGCTGGCGCCAGGCCTGACTCTTCGGTAATGATCTTTTCAAATGCCGCTTTCAGGGTATTGATGTGCGTAATCTGGGTTTCCAGCGCCTCACGGGTTTCGGCGTCCGTTTGCAGGCAGATCACCCCCGGCAGGCGAACGGCCGCCTTGCTGCTGCGGTTTTCTGACTGCTGCTGAATAAACAGGCGACGATAGTGCTGTAGCGCCAGATCCCGCGCGGATTGGCCGATATGCTGTTTGACGTCGATGGTTTGCAGCGGATCGTGCTCTGCGCCTTTTGCCACCTCCGGCAGGGTAAAGACCCGCGCAGCCAACAGGCGGCAGGCCTGCAGGCGCTCGGTCAGCGTTAACAGCTCATGCTCCATCTCCCGAAAGGTGCTGTTCAGCCTTTCGATAAGATCGTATGTCGCCATGTGAATCCCCATTAGTTACAACATACTCATGGTATAACACAGCACGCCGGGTCAGGCCAGCGTGCGGTTAAGGTCAGGCAGGAACGGGAAGGGCGATGTTATGGTACACCGGCCAGCTAAAGCAGAAGCATGCGCCGCCGAGTTCACTCTCCCCGCACTGCACCGTGCCGCCCATCGCCTGCGCGATAGAGTGGACAATCGCCAGCCCCAGACCACACCCTCCCGTCGCACGGTCGCGGCTCGGGTCGAGACGCACAAACGGCTCGAACACGGTTTCACGCGCATCCGGGGCGATGCCGGGGCCATCGTCTTCCACCGTCAGACGGGCCTGATTGTCCTGCAAGTCCAGGCCAATCCGCAGCGTGCTCTCGCTGTAGCGCATGGCGTTGTTCATCAGATTATCCAGCACGCGTTCCATCAGGCGCATGTCCAGCGCGCCGTAATCACCCGGTGTGACGCGCGTTAACAGGGTGCGTTGCGGATTGACGCTCTGGACGTCATCAATATGGGTTTGGATCCACGTCGGCAGATCCGGAGTACTGAGGTGCAGTTCATTTTGCGGACGGTCAAGGCGAGCGTAGGTAAGCAGCTCCTCAATGAGCGCTTCAAGCTGGCCGATGTCGCGGTTTAACGCCTGAGACTCTGCCGCCGTAAGGTTTTCGCTCATCTCCAGCCGGTAGCGCAGGCGCACCAGCGGCGTGCGCAGCTCATGAGCAATCCCGTCGATCAGTTGTTTTTTACTGGCAATCAGGGCGTTGATGTTATCGGCCATCTGGTTAAATGCCACCCCCAGACGTTCAAAGCTGGACCCGCTGTCAAAGTGAATACGCTCGGTAAGATGCCCCTCGCCAAAGCGCTGTGCGGCGGATTCCAGTTTCAGCATGTCCTGCCAGTGTGGGCGCATCCAGATAAAGACCGGGAAGGCGAGTGAAATGGCGATAAAGGCCATCAGGGCCATATCCAGCAGGCGCATCTGGTGCAGATAATAGAGATAAGGCACCGGCCCTACAGCCAGCACATAATGACTGCGCGGAATGCGCTGGATAAAGGTGTATTTCTCATCCAGTGCCACGATATCCCCGTCACGCAGGCGCTGCATGGCAGGCGGATCTAAATCGAAATCCTTCAGCGGTTCAATGCGCAGATCGAACGACAGGTTCAAATCCAGCTCTTTTAAGGTTCTCGCCCAGTCATGTGGTGGAATTTCACGCAGTTCGCTGCGCATCAGATAAAGTGAGCTTTTCATCAGGTCGTCCAGCGACTGCCTGCCCGCTCGTTCGGCAGTGAACTTATAGACCAGCCCGACCAGCATGGTCATCACCAGGAAGCAGACAAACAGCAAAAGATAAAACTGCACAAAAAGCTTTTTCATTAAATCTCACCGAAAAAACGATACATGCAGAATATACATGAAAAACCTTCCGGTGTTTTCACCACCATCATGCACGACAAACGTATTATCTGAGCCGTGCCGAGGTTTGTTACATGGCGTGAGTACTTCTTTTGATTTTGGCGATGAGTTTTTCTATCACGCTCAGGCCTTCCGCGATCTCCGCATCAATCACGGCGCTTCCGAATTCGTTAATTAAATCCAACAATATTTCGTAAGACTGAATCAGTTCCAGAAGATCAAAGAGGGCTTTTTGGTCGGCACGCGTGGGGGAGGCTTGGTTAAGCGTTGCCTGATTAACAATCCATTCAAGATTGGTTTTGATGGCTTCTACGTCATGGTAGCTATACATATGTCATAGGCTTAAATCCTCATTTCAAGATTTTATGGGAGAGAGGTAGCGAAAGCGTCGCGATAAAAACGTTTATGTGGCGGGCCCGGTGCGAGCTCAAGAAGGAATGCAGGAAAAGTAATTATGGATTAGTTCGCTGGCTTAGCAAGTTAATTGTTGCGCCAACGGGCAAATTAACGCGCGAAAGTCAGGGCATTGTCGTGTAATGCCTTCATTTCGCGCAGGTTATGCTATTTTGCCAACGCGATCAGGTTTCCCAGGCGTGCGGGGCGAACAGATAACCCTTGTTACGCACGGTTTTGATGCGGTACGGCTCGGTGGCGTTGTCCTGCAGTTTCTTACGCAGTCGCGAAATAGCCACGTCAACACTGCGATCCATTCCATCGTAACTTACGCCGCGCAGGTTTTTCAGCAACGCGTCACGGTCCATAATCTGCCCCGCATGAGTGGCCAGCTCCCAGAGCAGGTCAAAATCGGCGGTAGAGAGCGCGATAAGCTCACCGGAAAGCAGGACCTGGCGGTTAATAGGATCGATGGATAACGTGCCAAACCGCATCGCTTTATGCGGCATGAGGGACTGCGCCGGCACCTCGCGTTCACTGCTGGCATGCTGGCGCAAATGCAGGCGCAGACGGGCGAGCAGAACGGCAGGCGGCGTGGTTTTAAGAATGTAGTCATTGGCCCCCATCTCCAGCGACAGAATATGGTTCATGTCGCTGTCCAGTGAGGTCAGCAGCACGATAGGGCCATCCCACTGAGCGCGCAGGTCGCGGCACAGCGTCATCCCGTCTTTGCCGGGCAACATGATATCCAGCAGCACCAGGTCCGGGTTTTCACGCACCACGACCTCTTCGGCGCGATCGCCACGTGGCTCAACAATAACGTCCATATCATGTTTACCCAGATAAGCGGCGATCAATTGTCCCACTTCGGGCTCATCTTCTACATAAACAATCTTATTCATACAACGTCTGTTATCGCGAAAAATGCCAACATACACCGCGTAACCTTAACCTTCCATTAATCTTTCAAAATTAACGTCAGTTCCGTTATTCTGGCTCTTATTGTTACTTGATTGTTATAGGAAAAAGCATGGGGCTGGCGATAAAAGCCGCGCTGGGCGCGCTGGTGGTGTTATTGATTGGCGTACTGGCAAAAACCAAAAATTACTACATTGCCGGGCTGATTCCGCTCTTCCCGACGTTTGCGCTCATTGCACACTACATTGTCGCCTCGGAACGCGGCACTGAGGCGCTGCGCACCACCATTGTGTTTGGCATGTGGTCAATCATCCCTTACTTTCTCTACCTGTTGTCCTTGTGGTATTTCACGGGCTTTCTGCGGCTTCCCCTGGCGCTGGGCGGGGCGGTGGTCTGCTGGGGGCTCAGCGCCTGGGTGCTGATTTTCTTCTGGAGCCGCTATCACTAGCGCAGCGGTCGCCCGCCGTCCACGGCAAAGGTTCTGCCGGTGACGTAACAGCTGGTGAGCAGATAATCGATAAGGTCGATCACCTCTTTCTCGCCAGGGGCGATTTTCATCAGGGATTTATTCAGCGCCTGCTGACGATACTCGGCATCATCGCCCTCGTTGAATAAAATCATCGCCGGGGCGATGGCGTTCACCTTGACCTCTGGTGCCAGCTTGCGGGCAAATGAACGCGTCATGTTATCCAGTGCGGCTTTACTCGCCGCATAAGCGATGTGTTTGTCGCTCCCGCGCTCCACCACATAATCGGTGAAATGAATAATGTCCCCCGCGGCATGGCCGTGGCCGCGCAGCAGATCCTGCAGGACATGGTTAAGCAGATAGGGGGCATTGACGTGGATCTGCAGCATACAGGCGAGCGTTTCGCTAAGCGACGTACCGGGTTTTTCTGCAAGCCATGCGCTGGCGTTATGGATAATCGCCCGCAGACCGTGGGTCGTAGATTTGACCTTATCCGCAAAGGCAAGTATGCCGTCGTCGGTGGAGAAATCAGCCTGAATACAGGTTGCACCCGCTTTTCGTAGCCCGTCTATCGAGGGGTATTCCGTGCGGTAACTGACAATGACCGGGTGGCGAAGGTTGAGAAAGTGATGGGCGAGGGCGAGGCCGATACGACGGCCTCCACCAGTGATCAGTATTGGGCGATGCTGCGCAGTTCCCATCGTATTCTCCTTTTCAGTTCAACAATGGGAAACGCAGGGTTATCCCATTAACATCCAGGTTGCCGGTACGGCAGCAACCAGTAACAGCCCGATGAGGGCCATTTCGCGGCGTTTAAGCGCGTTCTCCAGCTGATGAGTACGGCGGGCATAGATAAACACCAGCAGGCCCGGCGCATACAACACCACCGACAGCAGCAGGTGCATAGGCCCGGAAGCATACAACAACCACAAACCGTAAATACAGGCGCCGATCCCTACCGCATAATGCGCCGGGCGGGTGGCGATTTTTAACAGATACGCACCCACTAAGAAATAGGGTACCAGAATCATCTCCGAGGCGATGGTCAGCAGGGTGTTATAGTCCGAACCTGTGAGCCAGATCAGCACCAGGCAGACCTGAACGCTGATATTCGTCAGCCAGAGCGACGCTGACGGCGCACTGTTTTTATTCTGACGGGCAAACAGACGTGGAAACGCTTTGTGCGTGGCAGCCAGGAAAGGCACTTCTGCCGCCATGATGGTCCAGCTCAGATAAGCCCCGCAGACGGAGATAATCAGCCCCGCGGCAATGACCACATCGCCCCAGCTACCGAGCATTTTCACCATCAGACCGGCCATGGATGGGTTACGCATTTCGGCCAGTTCAGGACGAGCCACCACACCCAGCGACAGCAGCGTCACCAGCAGATAGACACCGAGAGCCGCCAGCACCGCCAGCAGCGTGGCGCGTCCGACGTCGCGCTTATTGCGCGCGCGGGCAGAGACCACCACCGCACCTTCAACACCAATGAAAACCCACAGGGTGATCAGCATGGTGTTTTTCACCTGCTCCCAGACGGGGACGCCCAGCGCAAGGCCAGTGAAATCGAGTTTAAATACATCCAGACGGAATGCCATAAACGCCAGCACGATAAACAGACCGAGCGGAACCAGTTTGGCCAGCGTCGCCACCAGGTTAATGCTTGCCGCTGTCTGGACGCCGCGCAAAATGAGCCAGTGTACGACCCACAGCAGCACCGACGCCCCGACAATCGACTGCCAGGTGTTGCCGTCACCAAAAAGACGCAGCTCGGGCGTATCGGTAAAGAAACTGAGCGCCGAGAAGACAATAACCAGATAGGAGACGTTAGCGATCACCGCACACAGCCAGTAACCCCACGCGGAACAGAAGCCAATCAGCTCCCCAAAACCGGCCCGCGCGTAGGTGAAAATACCGCCATCGAGATCGGGACGAATACGGGTCTGCAGCAGCATGGCGAAGGCCAGCAGCAAAATGCCAACGCCGGTAATCCCCCAGCCAATCAGTAGCGCGGCAGGGCTTGCGACGGCCGCCATATTCTGCGGTAAACTGAATACCCCCGCACCCAGCATTGAGCTTAAAACGAGTGCAGTTAAAGCACTCAGGCCAAGTTTCTTTTCCATTGGCTTCCTGTTATGAAAGGTCCAAATCCAGAATAATTATTTCGCACAGGCGCATAAAAATGGTGGATCACACTAAGGCGCGGGATTTTACGGAGTGTCACGAACGCATGCAATGATGTGTAGCAGAAATTCAAAAAAAGTAACAAAAAAAGGCGGCATTGAGCCGCCTTTGATGAAGGGTTTTGTTACTTGTACAGATCGGCGCTGATGGTCATGTTGTTACCACGTTCCTGCCACTGGCGGGTGATGTGGTAGTACTTCGCCCCTTTCTTCGCCGCACGCTTCGCGACCTGATAAGAGACTTCCGTACCGTTGCCATAGTTGCCGGTAAACTTGATGCTGTCGAACGGCACCATCTGCGCAGCCGTGGCGTTGTTCAGCTCTTCAACTTTGGTGCCGTCTGGCAGGGTAACGGAGTAACGGCCACCTTTCGTGGATTGCGTCTCAAAGAAACGGCCCACTTCAGCGCTTGGCGCTGCGGAGGTTGCTACGCCTGGAATTTCGACTTTCTTCGCTTCTTCGCCGCCTTTCGCTAACGCTGCGCGACCGGCTTCTGAATCAGCAGGGATGGCATCCGGGCTTTGCAGAACGCGTTTTTTCGCATCTTCTTTATAGATGAACGCGGTAATACGCTGGTTGCCACCCTGGTTAGCATCTACCTGACGCACGATGTAGAACGAGTAAGCCCCTTTTTGTTTCGCGGCTTTGGTGATGGCATCGTTCACTTCTGGCTGGCTGCGGTAGAAGCCCTGAACGGTAACGGTGTCATACGGTTCCAGTTCAATCGCCTGATCTTTAGGCAGTTCAACGACGCCGTTGATCACGCGGTTTTTCGGCGCGTCAGCTTTTGGCGCATTCTCTTTGTACAGCGCAATGGTCACGCGCTGGTTGCCGCTATTGCCTTGATCGGACTGGTCAAGCACGTAAAACGACGCTGCGCCGTTTTTATCAGCGGCTTTTGATGCGGCGGTAACGGCATCGCCAATAGAGTTGTAACGACCCACAATGACCGTATGGTCAAAAGGTTTTAACGCTGCCGCTTGCTCCGGCGTTAACTCTGTCGCGGCATTCGCAGACAGGGCGGTCGCGGAAAGAAGTGCGGACGCCAGGAGTGTGTTCTTAAGCTTCATAAAAATAATCCTTCGCCTTGCGCAAACCATGTACTGGTATTGTTGTTAATTTGAGACGGTCCCGATTATGGCATTTAAAACCTGTTGCTGTCTGCGCCATTTTTCACAGCGTGTGCTCACCGAAGGATCTGATTCGATAACATTTAGTGATATGTTGAAAAAACAGGCGTTTGACAAGCAAAAGTGATAAAGCATATGACTTTTACAAGTTAATTTAATGTTAATAAGTTGATCTCATATGGCGCTATATCATGTTTTTACCGCTTCGCTTGCGCGATTTATCGGTTCTGAGGATGAATTTAAGGTAAATATCTCTGTCAGCGAGGCCGATCGCTTATTTTTCACAGATAATGTAAGAAATAGTGTTTTCAGGCGGTAGATCGCAGGCGCTATTTTCAGTAGGTTATAGAAAGTTTGTTACTGTTTTATTTTCCGGGGTTACTCATTTGCCGCCGCTCTCTGGATGGCGAAATTTGATGCAACTGCGGGCATTTATCGATAAACCATCATCAAAAACCGATGGAAGGGAAAACTATGCGTATTGGGGTACCAAAAGAACGGTTTGCCAATGAAACCCGCGTAGCGGCGACACCAAAAACGGTGGAGCAACTGCTTAAACTGGGTTTTACCGTCGCCATTGAAAGCGGCGCGGGCAAACTGGCGAGTTTCGATGACGAGGCCTTTATTCAGGCTGGTGCGGACGTGGTGGACGGTGCTGAAGTCTGGCAATCACCCGTTATTCTGAAGGTGAATGCGCCGCAAGAGAGCGAGATTGAGCTGCTGAACCCGGGCACCACGCTGGTGAGCTTTATCTGGCCTGCCCAAAACCCAGAGCTGATGGAGAAGCTGGCGGCACGTGGCGTGACGGTAATGGCGATGGACTCCGTGCCGCGTATTTCGCGCGCGCAGTCTCTGGATGCCCTGAGTTCAATGGCAAACATCGCCGGTTACCGTGCAATCGTCGAAGCCGCCCACGAATTCGGCCGTTTCTTCACCGGTCAGATCACGGCGGCAGGCAAAGTGCCGCCGGCAAAAGTGATGGTGATTGGTGCCGGTGTGGCAGGCCTGGCGGCTATCGGTGCGGCAAACAGCCTGGGCGCTATCGTCCGCGCGTTTGACACCCGCCCGGAAGTGAAGGAGCAGGTGCAGAGTATGGGCGCCGAGTTCCTTGAGCTGGACTTCAAGGAAGAAGCGGGCAGCGGTGATGGTTATGCGAAGGTGATGTCCGAAGCCTTCATCAAAGCGGAAATGGAACTCTTTGCCGCGCAGGCAAAAGAGGTGGACATTATTGTCACCACCGCGCTGATCCCGGGTAAACCAGCACCGAAGCTGATCACCCGTGAGATGGTTGACACCATGAAGCCGGGCAGCGTGATTGTCGACCTGGCCGCGCAAAACGGCGGTAACTGTGAATATACCGTGCCGAACCAGGTATCCACGACCGCCAACGGGGTGAAGGTGATTGGTTATACGGATCTGCCGGGCCGTCTGCCCACGCAGTCGTCCCAGCTGTACGGTACTAACCTCGTTAACCTGCTGAAACTGCTCTGCAAAGAGAAAGATGGCAACATCACCGTTGATTTTGACGATGTGGTTGTGCGCGGCGTGACCGTGGTGCGTGAAGGCGAAATCACCTGGCCTGCGCCACCGATTCAGGTTTCCGCCCAGCCTCAGGCTGCACCGAAAGCGGCGCCAGAACCCACAGAGCCTGCTAAACCGGCGTCTCCGTGGCGTAAATATGCGCTCATGGCGCTGGCGATTATTCTGTTTGGCTGGCTGGCCGATGTCGCGCCAAAAGAGTTCCTCGGCCACTTTACCGTCTTCGCGCTCTCCTGCGTGGTGGGTTACTACGTGGTCTGGAATGTCTCCCATGCACTACACACGCCATTGATGTCGGTCACTAACGCCATCTCCGGGATCATCGTGGTCGGGGCGTTACTGCAGATTGGTCACGGCGGCTGGATTAGCTTCCTGAGCTTTATTGCGGTGCTGATCGCCAGTATCAATATTTTCGGTGGTTTCACCGTGACTCAGCGCATGCTGAAAATGTTTCGTAAAGGCTAAGGGGTAGCATATGTCTGGAGGATTAGTGACAGCCGCATACATTGTTGCTGCAATCCTGTTTATTTTCAGTCTGGCGGGACTTTCCAAACACGAAACGTCTCAGCAGGGTAATAACTTTGGTATCGCCGGGATGGCGATTGCGCTGATTGCCACTATTTTCGGACCCGATACCGGCAACGTTGCCTGGATCCTGGTGGCGATGATCATCGGCGGGGCGATCGGTATTCGTCTGGCAAAACGCGTTGAAATGACCGAAATGCCGGAGTTGGTGGCGATCCTGCACAGCTTCGTCGGTCTGGCGGCGGTGCTGGTGGGCTTCAACAGCTATCTGTACCACGAACCGGGCATGGAGCCGATTCTGGTCAACATTCATTTGACCGAAGTGTTCCTGGGCATCTTCATCGGTGCAGTAACCTTCACCGGCTCGATTGTGGCGTTCGGTAAGCTGCGCGGTAAGATCTCCTCCAAACCGCTGATGCTGCCAAACCGTCATAAGCTGAATCTGGCGGCGCTGGTGGTCTCCTTTGTGCTGCTGGTGGTCTTTGTGCGTACCGAAAGCGTAGGTCTGCAGGTGCTGGCGTTACTGGTGATGACCATCATTGCCCTGGCGTTCGGCTGGCACCTGGTGGCCTCCATCGGTGGGGCAGATATGCCGGTTGTGGTGTCGATGCTGAACTCCTACTCCGGGTGGGCGGCGGCAGCGGCTGGCTTTATGCTGAGCAACGACCTGTTGATTGTCACCGGTGCGCTGGTGGGCTCTTCCGGTGCGATTCTGTCCTACATCATGTGTAAGGCGATGAACCGCTCATTCATCAGCGTTATCGCCGGTGGTTTTGGCTCTGACGGCTCCTCGACCGGTTCTGACGAAGAAGTGGGCGAGCACCGTGAGATCAGCGCGGAAGATACGGCAGAGATGCTGAAAAACTCGCACTCGGTCATTATCACCCCAGGCTATGGCATGGCGGTGGCGCAGGCGCAGTATCCGGTTGCTGAAATCACCGAGAAGCTGCGCGCGCGCGGCATCAAGGTGCGCTTTGGCATCCACCCGGTAGCGGGGCGTCTGCCAGGCCACATGAACGTGCTGCTGGCAGAAGCGAAAGTGCCTTACGACATCGTGCTGGAGATGGACGAGATCAACGATGATTTCGCCGACACCGACACCGTGCTGGTCATTGGCGCCAACGACACCGTTAACCCGGCGGCGCAGGACGATCCACGCAGCCCAATCGCCGGGATGCCGGTTCTGGAAGTGTGGAAGGCGCAGAACGTGATTGTCTTCAAACGTTCCATGAACACCGGCTACGCTGGCGTTCAGAACCCGCTGTTCTTCAAAGAGAACACCCACATGCTGTTTGGCGATGCCAAAGCCAGCGTGGATGCAATCCTGAAAGCACTGTAATTCGCGTTCTCCTCAAAAACCGCTCTTCGGGGCGGTTTTCTTATTTCTGCGGTCAGCGTTTCTCCTCTGTCTATACTTTACCCTTTGTGTACTACGAGGAGGTGAAATGCAATTTTTGTCCCGCTTCGACATCCTGGAGCTGATGATGACGCCGACATTCTGGGTAAGCGTCGCCACGGTTATCGTCGTGACGCTGCTGGTCTACTGGCTTCTGACGCGCCTGATCGCATTCGTTAAGAGAGGGATCACAACCTGGGGAGATAAGCACCCAACCACAAACAGGATGCGTTTTATCCTGACCGATATGCTTAACCGCACCAGTCGCTTCCTGCTTTTTGTCGTGGCGCTGCTCATCAGCCTGCGTTTTGTTGATTTACCCGACCGACTCTTTAGCACCGTAAGCCACGCCTGGTTCCTTGTCTTCGCGATACAGGTGGCGCTCTGGCTGGATCAGGGCGTGGTGTCGTGGCTGCGACACGTTATGCTTGCCCCCGGCAGTCATAAAAATCCGGTTACCCTGGTGATCACCGGTCTTATCCTTCGCGCTATCGTCTGGTCTGTGATGCTGCTGTCGATTCTCGCTAACGCGGGCGTCAACATCACCGCGCTGGTGGCAAGCCTGGGGGTAGGGGGTATTGCTATCGCCCTCGCCGTACAAACCATTCTGAGCGACGTCTTCGCTTCGCTTTCTATCGGCTTTGATAAACCGTTTGAAATTGGTGATTTCGTGGTGTTCAACGACGTGGCAGGAACGGTGGAGCACATAGGCTTAAAAACGACCCGTATTCGTAGCCTGAGCGGGGAGCAGATCGTTTGCGGTAACGCCATTTTGCTTCAGCAGACGCTCCACAACTATAAACGTATGCAGACCCGTCGCATCGTCTTCACGTTTGGCGTCGCCAGCGACACGCCGCCTGAAAAGCTGCGCTATGTGGGGGATATGGTCAGGCAGATCATCACCGATGTGGGTGAGACAAAGTTCGATCGCGCCCATTTCCTCGGGTTTGACCGTGACCGCCTGACGTTTGAAGTGGTTCATATTGTCAATACGGCGGATTACAACAAATACATGGATATCCAGCAGGAGATCAATATCCGTATTCTCGAAGGGCTGAACGCCCAGGAGATTAAGCTGGCGCTGCCCAGCATGGTGTTGCACGCACCGTGGATGCAGGATCGATCAACTGAAGAGACACAGACAGCGATCGAGAGCTGATAAGAAAAGCCCGCCGGGGAGGCGGGCGAATAGACTGACGTTAATCGTCTTCCGGGTCATCCAGTTCAACCGGTGTCTGGTACTCATCCGGCTTAATGACCAGCAGGTCGCAGCGCAGATGGTCAATCACCTGTTCCGCGGTATTGCCCAGGAACGCGGCAGAAATACCGGTCCGTCCGATGGTGCCCAGCACCACAATCCCTGCCTGCAGATGTTCGGCTAAATCGGGGATCACCTCTTCAGGCAACCCTTTCTCGACATGCGTCATGTTCTCATCAATGCTGAACTTCTGGCGCAACGCTTTCATGGCCAGCAGGTGCTGTCCGCGGATCGCGTCGTTATATACGCTCGGGTCAAATTCAGGCAGTTCGATGGCAATATTGATAGGGGTAACCGGGTAAGCGCCGACCAGATGCACTTCGGTGTGGTTAACCTGCTCGGCAAGCAGCAGCGTCTCTTTGACCAGCTTTTCATTCAGCGAATTGTGATAATCCTCTTCGCTTGCCAGGTTTACTGCCACGACGGCTTTGCCGCCTTCAGGCCACGGCTGATCTTTCACCATCCAGACCGGGCACGGGCATTTACGCAGTAAGTGCCAGTCTGTCGGCGTGAAGATCACGGATTCCAGCTTGTCGTGCTGGTGCGCCATTTTCAGCAGCAGATCGTGCCCACCGGCGACGACTTCCTGGATAATCGCTTCAAAGGGGCGGTTATGCCAGACCACTTTAATATCGATAGGCACACCCGCTTCCAGGTAGTATTTCGCCTGTTCGCGGATCCACGCGGTACGTTGGCTGATCACTCCCTGACGCATAGCGGTACGCTCGTCAGGCGACAGAAGGGTGGTCATCTCATACGAGAAGTCATAGATCGGCAAAAACGCTTTGATTTTGCCACCAATCCGTTGATGTAAATACACAGCACGTCGTAATGCCGGCTGATCGTCCTGATTAGGATCGATAGCTACCAGCATATTTTGATACTTTGCCATACAGGTCTCCTTACTACTGTCACCACAGTCTGTAATTAAAAGAGTAACCTATATATCCTGAATGAAACAGAGGTAAGGTTTTGCCAGATCAATAATTCATGAAAATATCTCAGAAGAATAGCACCGTCGTTGTCACCGCGATAAACGCGATCAACAGCAGCACCATCACCACGATGGCAAACGTGGTGGAGTCCTGAACGTAGGTTTTTTCCTCTCCCTTCATTGGGCCGACAAGCATGATCCAGATGAAAAGGAAGGTCACGGAGGCAATAACAACTGAAACGAAAAATAAACTTTCTCTCAATTTAACCTCAACGAGAACCTTTCAGGAGCGGGGGATGTCTGTCGCAGGGGCGGGAAGTGGTGTGCTTACCTGCCAGACCAATAAATCATAAAAATTTATCGGCCTGGCATCAATCATTCGTGGGGTTTATGCCACGTTGCGGGCGTGGCCGGCAAGAACAGCCAGCGCTTCACCGTTTTCGATGGTGATGTATTTACCTTTAACGGCCAGCATGCCGCTTTTCTGGAAACGGCCCAGCAGACGGCTGATGGTTTCCACGGTCAGGCCCAGGTAGTTACCAATATCGCCACGGGTCATGGTGAGACGGAACTCACGTGGAGAGAAACCACGTTCGGCGAAACGGCGGGAGAGGTTATAGATAAATGCAGCCAGGCGCTCTTCCGCATTCTTTTTGGACAGCAGCAGGATCATGTCCTGATCGCCTTTGATCTCACCGCTCATCAGACGCATCATCTGCTGACGCAGGTTTGGCATTTTACCTGACAGATCGTCCAGCGTTTCAAACGGGATTTCGCAGACCATTGAGGTTTCCAGCGCCTGCGCAAAGCTCGGGTGATGGCCAGTACCGATGGCGTCAAAGCCGACCAGATCGCCTGCCAGATGGAAGCCGGTGATCTGCTCATCACCCTGTTCGGTGATGGTATAGCTTTTGATGGTGCCAGAACGGATAGCATAGAGCGATTTCAGTTCGTCTCCCGCTTTAAACAGCGTCTGCCCTTTCTGAATAGGCTTTTTGCGCTCGATGATGTTATCAAGCTGGTCAAGCTCATGCTCATTCAGGGTAAACGGGATACAGAGCTGGCTGATGCTGCAATCCTGGCAATGGATAGCACAACCGCCAGACTGAATGCGTCGTATAATTCGCTTTTCTGGGATCATAGGTTTGCTCAAGCCTTAATTGATATTGGTCAATTTTAACATCTTTTTGGTAAGTACGTAAGCCTGGCAAACCATCAATAAGGACAAGAGACGGCAACGTGTTGCCATCTTCTTGAAATTCCACAGCTTGATTATGGATTTTTAGCCTAACCGGTAGAAAATTAAGCACAAAAAGCCTGGGAACTACAGCAAAAGATACCCTTCGTGACGCAGTAACCACTCCTTGCGCTGCACACCGCCGGCATAGCCGGTCATGGTGCCGTTGCGGCCGATCACACGATGGCAGGGCACCACGATACTGACGGGGTTAGAACCGTTCGCGGCACCCACCGCCCGCGCCGCGCCCGCGCGGCCTAACTGTTCTGCGAGCTGGCCGTAGTGCATAACCTGACCACACGGAATATCGCGTAGCGCCTGCCAGACTTCACGCTGGAATGACGTACCGGCCGTGGCGGTTGGCAGGTCATTGATGATGCTGAGATCGCCCTCGAAGTACGCCGCCAGCTTGTCGCTCAGCCCACCTGGATTGGTGGCACTGATACGCTCAAAACCCTGGGCGCGGTAATGGATGTTGAGCAGCTCTTCCATGCGATCGCTGTGCTCTTCCCATTCCACGGCACGCAGATGGAACTGCTCGTCGGCGATAACCCACAGCGGCCCAAGCGGCGTTGCAATTTTATCTTCGAGTAATCTCAGCATCCTCTTTCCTTTAATTCAGCCTCGGGTAGATACCCGGTCCTATCGGCAGGCCGACAAGATACCATGCCACCAGCATCACCAGCCATACCCCTAAAAAGATAAGCGGATAGGGCAAAACCAGCGAATAGTAGGTACCCAGCTTCGCCTCCGGTTTATAGCGCTGCAGGAAGCCCAAAAACAGCGGTACGAATGGCGAAACCGGCGCCAGCGGGATCACCGAGGAGTCGGCGATACGGAACAGGATCTGCGCAAAGGCCGGATGGAAGCCCAGCATCATAAACATCGGCACGAAAATGGGGGCCAGAATCGACCAGATGGCGGATCCGCTGGCGATAAACATGCACAGCAGTGACGACAACAGCGCCAGACCCACAAACGCCGGGACGCCGCTTAACCCGGCGGCTTCCAGCGCATCGGTCAGGCCAACGGCCATAAATTTGCCCATGTTGCTCCAGTTAAACATGGCGACGAACTGGGCCAGCGGGAAGACCATCACGATAAAGCCCGCCATCTCCTTCATCGGCTCAATCATCAGCTGCGGCAGATCGGCCTGGCGGCGGATTTTGCCAGTGGCGATGCCATACGCGAGCGACACGACAAAGAAAAACAGAATGATCAGCGGCACAATGCCCTGTATAAACGGCGAGGGCAGGACGGTATGTTTCACCGGGTCGCGCAGAATACCGTTCTCCGGCACTACCATCAGCGCCACCATCGCGATAAATACCAGCGAGACTATCCCGGCGACGCGCAGGCCAAAGCGTTGCTCTTTGCTCAGCGTTTCCAGCTTTTCGTCACTACGGCCTTCCCATTTCCCTAACCGCGGCTCGATGATCTTATCGGTAATCAGCCCGCCAACAAGCGTCAGGATGATGACCGAACTGGCCATAAAGTACCAGTTGTCGATCACGCTGACGTGCATGGCCGCATCGATTGTTTTCGCCGCCTCGGTGCTAATCCCCGAAAGCAGGACATCGGTGGTGACGATCAGCAGATTGGCAGTGAAACCGCATCCCACACCGGCAATTGCCGACAACAGACCCGCCACGGGGTGACGCCCGACGGCAAGGAAGATCAGCGCCCCCATCGGCGGCATGATTACCAGCGCGGCATCGGAAGAGATGTGGCTGAAAAACGCGATAAACAGCACCATATAGCTGGCGTAGCGTGCGCTGACGTGAGAAGCCATTTTCACCATCAGCGCGGGGAGCAGGCCAACGCGCTCAGCCAGTCCGGCCCCCAGCACCAGTGCCAGAATGGCGCCCAGCGGCGCAAAACCGCTGAAGTTTTTAATCACATTCGGTAAAAACCAGTGCAACCCTTCAATGCTCAGCAGGTTCTTTACGCTTACCATGCTGCCATCGGCCGGGCTGCGCACGCTCACCCCTAAGGCGGACAGCACGGCTGTCGCCACCATCAAAACCACGATTAACCAGATAAAAAGCAGGAAAGGGTGTGGCACTTTATTGCCGATCCTTTCAACCCAGCCATAGAGCTTACCGGATGGGGAATGCGAAGGTATGGATGACATACTCATGGGCGTTCCTCGGGACTGTTGTGTTGTGTTGTGTTTTTTTATTTTAAAGGTGACGGTGTCACGCCCGCAGGGATCGGACACACGTACGGTTTTTCTTGTGTTTGTTGTTCGAACTCTTCACGACATTTTTTCAGCAGGTCTGCGTCCTGCAGCAGATGTAGCGCGGTGGCGCCCATCACTTTCCCGGCCAGCAGCATGCCTTTATGGGCAATGGACGTTCGCCCCTGAGCCACCAGTTGCCAGGTGTGCAGCGGCGTGCCGACGGTAAAGCAGGGGCTGAAACACTGGGCGACGGGCATTTTCCAGCTAACGTCACCCACGTCCGTGGAGCCTGCCAGCACGTTATCGGTGATGGCGTAAGGCGCGACCTCGTCCACCAGCAGGGTCTCCTGGTGGCGGCGGGCAAAGGCTTTACCTTCGTTCCCCCCGGTTGCAGCAATGTTTCTGAGGCTGTTTTGCAGATCGTTTGCCGTCAGGGTGGCGCGGATCTCCCGGGCAAAAGCGCGTTCTTCCTCCGTCCAGGCTGGCGTGCCGTAATGTTGCAGGGCGCGATACATCGCCGCTTCGAGCGTGCGGTTTGGCAGGTAGCTGGAGCAGGCTTTATCAAAGCGACACTCGACGGTGGTTTCGGTCATCAACGCCGCACCCTGCGCGATCTTCTCAATGCGCGCGTAGATTTGCTGCGCGTCGGCCATCTCCGGGGCGCGGATCAGGTACAGCACTTCGGCCTGCGCCTGCACCACGTTGGGGGAGATGCCGCCGGTATCGGTTATGGCGTAATGGACGCGTGCTTTCTCGATGATATGTTCGTTGAGGAAGTTGGTGCCGGTGGTCATCAGCGTCACCGCATCCAGCGCGCTGCGCCCCAGATGCGGCGAGTTTGCCGCATGCGCCGCCACGCCCTTAAAGCGCCAGGCGGCCTGGATATTGGCCAGCGTACTGACGTTAAACATGCCGGCAAACGCTTCCGGGTGCCAGGTGACCGCGGCGTCAACGTCGTCAAACAAGCCCTCACGGACCATAAACGTTTTACCGGAACCGCCTTCTTCGCCGGGACAACCGTAAAAACGCACGGTTCCACTCCCGCCGTGCTGCTCCAGCCAGCTTTTCACCGCAACGGCACCTGCAAACGCCGCGGTGCCGAGCAGGTTATGCCCGCAGCCGTGGCCGTTAGCACCGGGCGTGGTGGCGTGTGCCGTCGCGCAGTGTGCCTGCTGGCTTAATCCGGCCAGCGCGTCATATTCGCCGAGCAGGGCAATCACCGGTTTACCGCTACCGAAGCTGGCGATAAAGGCATTCGGAATGCCGCCAGCCTCACGGGTCAGGGTGAAGCCTTCCGCTTCCAGTGCGCTGGCCAGCCGCTCTGCGGACCAGAACTCTTCAAAGCGGGTTTCCGGGTGATCCCAGATTTCGTCGGCAATGTCGGTGAACGTCTGACATCGCGTGTCGATTGCATCGGCAATAAAAGCGTAGTTCTCCTGCATTACACACCTCGCGTCCAGGGGAAATTCAGCGCAGTGCGCGCCAGCGTTTCGATAGCGACGGTCATGACGCGCTCATCAAAGTCGAATTTTTCATTGTGATGTCCGGCGCTCAAATCGGTGCCAAACACCATGTAGGAGGCCATGCCGCCGTTTTCTTGCACCCGGGCCATCATCAGCGTGGCGTCTTCGGAACCGGCCGGGGCTTTAACCTTATCAATGGCCTGTTCCACACCGGGCACCTGGCTTGCCTGCTGGCGCAGATAATCCACCCAGGCAGGTGTCGGAGCGCTGGCGGTGGCAGCCCCCATCAGGCGCATCTCAGCCGTCACGCCGTACAGCGCGGCGGCACCGGTAATGACGGATTGCGCGCGTTCGAACACATACTGATTGATCGCCTCGCTCTCGCCGCGGGTTTCGACCTTAAGCAGGGCATGGGCGGGTACCACGTTGCGTCCGCTGCCGGCCTGCATCACTCCCACATTCACCCGGGAAGCCCCTTCGCTGTGTGGCGCAATGCTGTGCAGCGCGAGCGCGGCCTGGGCGGCGGCGAGCAGGGCGTTACGGCCTTCTTCCGGTTTACCGCCTGCGTGTGCGGCAACGCCGGTAAACGTCGCGTCAAACTTGGTTGTCGCCATAAAGTTATCGCTGCCGCAGATCACCGTCCCGGCAGGCACCCCGGTACCAATGTGAATGGCGGTGAAATAGTCCACCCCGTCCAGTGCCCCGGCGGCCACCATGGCGCGTGCGCCGCGAGTGCCTTCTTCGGCAGGCTGGAAGATCAGCCTGATGGTGCCGTTCAGCTGCGCTTTGTTGTGCATGAGCACGTGCGCCAGCCCAAGGCCAATCGTGGTGTGGCCGTCGTGCGCGCAGGCGTGCATCATGCCCGGATTGCAGGAGGCAAAGCCGTCGCGGAACGGGCGGTGGCTGTCGTCGAGCGCTTCGCTCAGGTCGAGAGCGTCCATGTCCACGCGAAACGCCAGCGTCGGGCCGGGACGGCCGGTGTTAAGCGTGGCAACCAGGCCGGTGAAGCCGCCTTCAAACGGCGCGAGCCATTTTTCGGGCGCGCCCTGCGCACGGGCGCGGGCAAATTCTCGCGTCAGGGTAGCGTTATCCGGCAACCCCATACGGCTTTCGGCATCCACCACGTCGCGGCCCATTGCCAGGTCATAACCCAGGCTATCCAGGATCTCCGCGACCTTCGCGGCAGTCCGAAATTCCACCCAGCCGGATTCGGCAAAATGGTGAAAATCGCGACGCCATGCGCTTAGTTGCGGGGCTAAGGTTTGGATGTACTGTGCCAGTGAGTCCATATCTGTTCCTGTCATCATTAAAATATGTGAACTGCTTCACGCTGTGATAGTTTTTACTTATCACTAACCGATTTTTCACAGTTTTAACCGTTCAGGAATTACCCTCGCACATCCCTTTCCATTAAAGTAGATGACAGTTTCTTTACTCTGATAAACAACGGTTATCGGTCGGGCTATGTCATTTCAGATTAAATTTCATCAAATTCGGGCGTTCGTTGAAGTGGCGCGTCAGGGCAGCATTCGCGGCGCCAGCAGGACGCTGAATCTTTCGCAACCGGCGTTGACCAAATCGATCAAAGAGCTGGAAGAGGGCATGGCGGCGCAGCTCTTTGTGCGCCGAAGCAAAGGCGTGGCGTTAACCGAGTGTGGCGAAGGCTTCTATCAGCGCGCCAGGCTGATTCTGGAAGAGCTGCGCGCGGCGCAGGATGACATTCGCCAGCGGCAGGGCGAGCTGGCCGGGCAGATCAATATCGGGATGGGGGCGAGTATTTCGCGAAGCCTTATGCCTGCGGTTATCACCCGCTTTCATGCGCAGCATCCGCAGGTTAAGGTGCGAATTATGGAAGGGCAGCTGGTATCGATGATCAATGAATTACGCCAGGGCGAACTGGACTTCACCATCAATACCTATTATCAGGGGCCTTACGATCATGAATTTACGTTTGAAAAGCTATTAGAAAAACCGTTTGCCGTATTTTGCCGGGAGGGACATCCGGCGACGGGAGCAACCTCCATTAACGATCTGCTGCATTATAACTGGACCATGCCAACGCCCCGGGGAAGTTATTATAAGCAGTTAGAGGATGTATTTAGCCATCGCTCGCAAATACCCCGCATTGGCGTGGTCTGCGAAACATTTTCGTCGTGTATCAGCCTTGTCGCACAAAGCGATTTTTTAAGCATATTGCCGCAGGAGCTGGGTTGTGACCCCCTGTTGGCGGGGCGTCTGGTTATGCTGCCGGTTGTCGAATCACTTCCAGAAGCGACGTATTATTTAATTCAGCGTCGGGATTCACGCCAGACCCCGCTTACGGAGTCGTTAATTACGCAGTTCAGACGAGAGGCGCGGGCAATCGTCTCTGCGTGAAACATCATCCATAAAAAACAGGGCCTGTCCGACATCAGACAGACCCTTCAGTACACACAGCAGTGCATCCCTTCGCATATCCTGGATGTTATATCCATGAGGCAGGTTAATTAAGTTATAACAGCTTTCTCTCAAAATGAAAGGCGGTTGAGTGTTTGATTTTATGGATGTTTAAGCCAAATTGCGTGTTTTATTTACGCTGAAGTTTGAGTTAAGTGATGTTTAATTTTTCCCCGGCTGTCGATTGATATTCATCAGCTTGCTTTCAGCGCCACCCTGCCCGGGGGAACGGCTGTTGAGGCACACCCCCCGCGAAGGTATAGTACAGGCTCAGATGTAGCCGGAGGATTTCCATGAACCCTGACGACAAATCACTGTTTCTTGACGCCATGGAGGATGTCCAGCCCCTGAAGCGCTGCGCAGATATTCACTGGCAGCCGAGCCGCAACACGCGGGCGCGCCAGGAGATTGATACCGAGCAGCTGGATAACTTCCTCACCCTGGGCTTTCTGGAACTTCTGCCCCTGGATGAGCCGCTGGCATTTCAGCGTGAAGGGATACAACAGGGCGTAATGGATAAGCTGCGCTCGGGGAAATACTCCCGCGAGGCCAGCCTGAACCTGTTACGTCAGCCCGCCGAGCGTTGCCGCCAGATGCTGTACGCCTTTATTCGCCAGGCCGGACGCGACGGATTACGCAATCTGATTATCATTCATGGAAAAGGGCGCGAACAGAATGCTCATCCCAACGTGATACGTAGCTATCTGGCGCGCTGGTTAACAGAGTTTGAGGAAGTGCAGGCCTTCTGCGTGGCGCTGCCGCATCACGGCGGCAGCGGGGCCTGTTATGTTTCACTCCGAAAATCCAACGACGCGAAACAGGAGAACTGGGAACGGCACGCCAAGCGCAGCCGTTAACGGGATTAGCGCGGGCGAGGTGCTCGCCCGCGCTGAACTCAGAAGGTTTCCCAGTTGCTGTCGGTGGCGGTGCCTGCCGTGGCCGGGCGCAACAGCTGTGGTGTTTTCACATGCGTTGTACGGGGCGCGGTGGCCTGTTGTTTACCGTTCAGACGAAATGCCGCTACCGCCTGGCGCAGCTGTTCGGACTGATCTTCCAGCGCCGCTGCCGCCGTGGCGGACTGCTGCACCAGCGCGGCGTTTTGCTGGGTGACGCTGTCCATCTGCGAAACGGCCAGGCTCACCTGTTCAATACCGCGACTCTGCTCATCGGACGCAGATGAAATCTCGCCCATGATATCGGTCACGCGGGTGACCGCCGCCACAATTTCCTTCATCGTTGCACCGGCTTCGCTGACCTGTTCAGAGCCGGTATTCACGCGGCTGACAGAGTTCTCGATAAGGCCCTTGATCTCTTTTGCCGCCTGCGCGCTGCGGCTCGCCAGGGTACGTACTTCCCCGGCGACCACCGCAAAGCCACGGCCCTGTTCCCCGGCGCGTGCGGCTTCTACCGCGGCATTCAGCGCCAGAATGTTGGTCTGGAAGGCAATGCTGTCAATCACGCCGGTGATGTGGGCAATTTGCTGCGAACTGTCGGCAATTTCCGTCATCGTGCGGACAACGTTATCCACCACATGACCGCCGCGCGCCGCGGTCTCAGACGCGTTCTTCGCCAGCAGGGTCGCCTGACGGGCGTTGTCGGAGTTCTGTTTCACCGTGGCGGTCAGCTCTTCCATGCTGGCCGCGGTCTCTTCCAGCGAGGCGGCCTGTTCTTCCGTACGGGCGGAAAGATCGTTGCTCCCGGCGGCAATTTCGCCTGCGCCGGTGTAGATGGAGTCGGTACTGCCGCGTACGGCGCTGACCGTGGTGACCAGAGATTGCTGCATCTCATGCAGACCGGCCGCCAGCTGGCCCATCTCATTGCGGCCAGAGAGGGTAATATCCTGCGTCAGGTCGCCCGCCGCAATGGTGCGAATATGGTTCATAATGGTTTGCAGCGGTTTTAACAGCAGGTGCTGTAATCCCTGCCAGATCACCACCAGCACGGCGATAACGGCCAGGAATATAGCCGCCAGCGTCCATTGCATCTGGGTAAAGCTGCTCTGGTTCTCTTCGGCCGCGGCTTTCAGCAGCGTGTTGTTTTCGGCGCGCCAGCGGTTATAGACCGCTTCCATATCGTCCTGTGCCTGCTGCGCATCCAGATCGCCATAGGCCTGATAGTTGTCGGCACGCAGATACTCAATCGACAGACGCATCACTTCGTGCATCTGGTTCCAGGATTTCAGCATCTCATCGGTTAGCGCCGCACTCTGGCCGTTAACCTGCGGCAGGGCCTGCCACTGTTTGTTATAGGCTTCTGCTTTAGCCAGAGAGTTACCCGCGGTGCCAAGCAGTTTGTTGATCGCCTCAAGGGACGCCGGATCGCGCTGATTTTTCAGATAGCGGATGGCCACGCGCGTCACGGTAACGCGCGTTTTGATGAGGGTGTTAACGCTGTCGCTCAGGCTCTCCTGCTGGGCATTAAGCACCCCGGAGTTCTGGAAGTTATGGCGATCGTTGCTGACGGCAGAGTAGAACAACCCTCCCGTGACAACTTGTAGCAGGCAGAATATGGTGAGAGCAAAGATAATACCGGTAATCACGTGCAGATTTTTCAGCATAGCGGTCGTCCGTAAGAAAGTGCAGGGGTACACAAATACTATCGTCGTCTAAAATTTAAACTTTAATTTAACTCACGCTTAACTATGGGTTCTGGTCGGGAACCTGTTGTAAATCCGGATCTTTTTTATGAGGAAGGTGAACATGAGCAGCATCGATAAAAGCGGGACATACGCGCTGGGCACACGCACGGTTAAACGGCTGGGTTACGGCGCAATGCAGCTGGCCGGGCCGGGCGTTTTTGGGCCACCGAAGGACAAAAATGCCGCGCTGGAGGTGCTCCGGGAAGCCGTGGCGGCGGGCGTGAATCATATCGATACCAGCGATTTTTATGGTCCGCATGTGACTAACCAGCTGATCCGCGAGGCGCTGCATCCGTACCGGGACGATCTTACCCTCGTCACCAAAATCGGTGCGCGACGCGATGATAAAGGCGCCTGGCTGCCGGCCTTTTCCGCCCAGGAGCTGACCCAGGCGGTACACGACAACCTGCGCAATCTGCAGCTGGATGTGCTGGACGTGGTGAACCTGCGGAGTATGTTTAGCGCACACGGACCGGCGGAAGGCTCGATCGCTGAACCGCTGTCCACCCTGGCAGAGCTACAGCAGCAAGGGCTGGTGCGACATATTGGTCTGAGCAATGTCACCGCCACGCAGGTTGCCGAGGCGCAGAAGATGGTGCCCGTGGTGTGTGTGCAAAACATGTACAACATCGTGAACCGTAGTGACGATGCGCTGGTGGATTCGCTTGCGCAGCAGGGGATTGCTTATGTGCCGTTCTTCCCGCTGGGCGGTTTTACGCCGCTGCAATCTTCCGGGCTGCAGGCGGTGGCGGACGACCTGGGGGCGACACCGATGCAGGTTGCGCTGGCCTGGCTGCTGCAACGTTCTCCGAACATTCTGCTGATCCCGGGAACCTCTTCCGTGGCGCATCTGCGGCAAAACCTCGCGGCAGGGGAGCTGGTGTTACCGCCCGACGCGCTGGCTACGCTAAATGCGCTGGTGTAACCACGTATAAACAGAGCCCGGAGGGATCCAGGCTTTGTTATTTAACGATCGGCAGATCGGAATAGCGCGTGGTGTAGCAGGGCGACAGCATATCCCGCTTCATCGCCCAGGATTTCACCGCCCCCTGGCCCGCAAACCACACAGACCCCCGGCCTGAACGGTTAAGGCGGTCGATAACCTGCATCAGGGCTGTACTGTCTGGCCGCGGTGGGTGTTCATCGAACAGGCTAAGTTGCGCCACGCCCTGACTAAAAAAGTCACTGAGCATGACGCCCGCTTTCATATAGCGATGTCCCTCTTTCCAGATTCGGTTTAATGACTCGATAGCTACCCTGATAATATCCCGCGTATCGTTGGTGGGGATCGTCAGCTTGCCGGAGGCCTGGTTACCATAAAAAACCTCGTCCTCTGCATGCGGGCTGGTGCGAATAAAGACGCTGATATAGCAGCAAAACTGTTTCTCTTCGCGCAGCTTCTCGGCGGCGCGTTCGGCATAGGCGCAGATCGCCTGGTGCATATCGTCATACCGGGTGATACGGCTGCCGAAGGAGCGGCTGCAGATGATTTGTTGCTTTGTTGGCGAAAACTCTTCCAGCGCCAGACACGGTTCACCGCGTAACTCGCGGGCGGTTCTTTCCAGCACGACATTAAAGTGTTTACGGATCACCCAGCTTGAACATTCCGCCAGATGCAGGGCAGTCTCAATCCCCATCAGATTCAGTTTTTTGCTGATCCTGCGCCCGACGCCCCACACTTCGCTGACCGGTACCAGTGACAGCAGTTTACGCTGACGATCGATATTCGATAAATCCACCACACCGTTGGTTTTCTTCCAGGTTTTGGCGGCATGGTTAGCCAGCTTGGCTAAGGTTTTGGTGGGCGCGATACCGACCCCGACCAGCAGGCCGGTCTCTTTGTACAGGCGCTGGCGGATAGCCTGACCGAACGCCTCCAGAGACATACACTGGCTGACGCCCGTCAGATCCAGAAAGGCTTCATCAATCGAGTAGATCTCCACTCTCGGGGCCATCTCTTCGAGAATGGTCATCACCCGGCGGCTCATATCCGCATACAGCGCATAATTGGAGCTAAAGACGTGTACCTTCTGGCGTCTCAGCTCATCCTTCAGCTTGAAGTAGGGACCGGCCATGCCGATCCCCAATGCTTTTGCTTCTGCTGAACGTGAAATGATACAGCCGTCGTTGTTTGAAACGACCACCACGGGTTTCCCCTTAAGGTCGGGCCGAAACGCCGTCTCGCAGGAGGTGTAAAAACTGTTTACGTCAACGAGCGCGAACATGGCGGTTAGCTTTCAGGGTAAACGTCACAACGCCGAAGATCTCCAGCTCGTCTTCTGCGGCAAAAACGACCGGTGCGTAGTCAGGATTATGGGGGATGAGCTGAAGACGCGGATGCGTTTGCAGCTCCTTCACGGTAAATTCGCCCGCAACCGCCGCAATCACAATATCGCCATGAACGGCGTTTAACGAACGGTCAACCACCAGCAGGTCACCATGGCTGATGCCTGCGCCGATCATCGAATCACCGCTCACCCTGACAAAATAGGTCGCGCTGGGGTGTTTGATCACCAGCTTGTTCAGATCAAGGCTATCCTCGACATAATCCTGAGCAGGGCTGGGGAAGCCACAGGGCACCCGCTCCATAAACAACGGAAGCAATAACGTGGCATCAGGCCCCAAAGGAGAGATCAACTGCATAATGGTTAACTCATATTACTGTGTTTATATACAGTATTCATGATTAACCAGAACGATCAAGAGACGGGAGGGGAATTTTCCGGAACTCGTTGAAAGTCGAAAATTTTTAGTTCAACAAGGCGCGCTGGCGAGTATGCATTCTGGAATGTTTAATTTTTCTTAATTATTTCAGGCAGTAGCTGTTCTATAACCCCCACAACGCTTCTGACCCTGTGTGGAATAAAGCGAGCGTCCGGATAAACCGCATAGAGAAAGCGGTCGGGTAACCGCCACGCGGGGAGTACCTGCACCAGCGTGCCGGTTTGCAACGCCCGTGCCGCGAGCGGTAGTTGCATACCGCCAATACCCATGCCTGCCTCCAGCGCCTGTAACAGGGCGTCGCTGGTATTGGCGCGGAAAACGGTATTCACTGCAATATCAATCGTTTCGTCATCAGAAACCAGGCGCAAAGGGGCGTCCGGCGGGATGCCGCTGAATCGCACGTGGGGAAGCGCCGCCAGCGTGTATACGGACTCTACCGGCGGGAATGACGGAGCGGCAAAGAGCGGCGTTTCAATGCGTGCCAGTACGCGTGCGGCATGGGTTTGCGGAGGCTCCGCGCTCAGCCGAAGCGCCACATCCACCCCTTCGGTGACCAGATCGGCGATGCGGTCATCAAGCGAAACCTGCAGATGTAATTCAGGATTCATGCGCTGTAGCGTCAGCAGGCGCGGCAACACGAGCTGGCCCAGGCCGCTCGGCAACTGCACATGTACGGCTCCCTGATATTGATGCTCAACCGGGTTCAGGCGTCGCTCTGCTTCCTGCATGGCCTCCAGCACAAGCTGCATATCCCGCCGGTAACGCTCACCCTGCGCGGTGAGCTTCATCCTGCGCGTTGTACGATGCAGCAATACCACACCGAGCTCTTCCTCAAGGGCGGCGATCTGCTGGCTGACGGCGGACTGCTTGATCCCGGCCAGGCGGGCGGCAGCGGAAAAGGAGCCCGCTTCGGCGACGCGCAGAAAGGTGGAAATGGCGTTGAGCTTGTTATTCATTTCGTGATTCTGCTTATAAATGCCATCGGATTTGGGGGATATATCAGAAAAAAATAATAGATCACACTGTGTCTGTCACCCCTTTCGGAGAAACACCATGAATAAGACGCAGCAACACAGGGTCGCGCTGGTCGCTGGCGCCAGCGGGATTGTTGGCAACCAGCTGGTCAAAACGCTTTTGCGCCATCAGTGGGAGGTCATTGGCCTGAGCCGCCAGGCGGTATCTCACCCTGAAGGCATTGCGATGGTTAATGTTGATTTACTGGATGCGCAGGACAGCGCGCGGACACTGTCATCGCTCAGCGGGATCACTCATGTGTTTTACAGCGCCTGGGCCAATGCCGCGAACTGGACAGAGATGGTTGAACCGAACGTCACCATGCTGCGCCATCTGGTCAGTAACCTCGAAAACACGGCGCCCCTTGAGACGGTCAGCCTGATGCAGGGCTACAAAGTCTACGGCGCGCATCTTGGCCCGTTCAAAACCCCGGCACGTGAAAGCGATCCCGGCGTACCGGGCGCGGAGTTTAACGCGGCCCAGCTCAGGTGGCTTAGCGATTTTCAACGGGGAAAAGCGTGGCACTGGAGCGCCATCCGGCCGGGCGTGGTGGGCAGCACGGTGCCGGGTAACGCCATGAATCTTGCCCTGAGCATCGCGCTGTACGCATCGCTGTGTAAGGCGCTGAATTTACCGCTGCGTTTTCCCGGCGCCGAACAGACCTGGCACAGCATTGTTGATCATACAGACGGTGAATTGCTGGCAGAGGCGACCGTGTGGGCCGCCACGTCGCCGGTAGCAGAGAACCAGGCATTCAATGTGAATAACGGTGACATCTGGCGCTGGAGCGAGCTGTGGCCACGCATTGCACACTGGTTTGAACTGGAGTCTGCCCCCCCGGTCCGGCTCTCATTTCAGCAGCTGTTTACGGACTACCGCGCGGTATGGCGCGAACTCGCCGCAGCTCGCGGGCTGGTGGAAAGCGATATTTTGCAGCTGAATGACGGACAGTTTGCCGACTTCGTGTTTGGCTGGGATTACGATATGTTTGGCGATGGCAGCAAGCTGCGTCGGGCCGGATTCACCGCCATGCGGGCCACCGACGAGATGTTTTTCAGCCTGTTCGCACAGCTCAGGGCGGCACGCATTATTCCCTGACAGGGGGGATGTTGTTCTCAGGAACGAACCCGTTATACTCGCTCATGACTGTGATCAACGGGATTGGTGAATATGCGGGAAGCAATCAGCGTTTTATTAATGGCTCTGCCGGTTATTGGGTTATATCTGGTGATAAGGAATGGAGTGAGGTCATTTCGCCAGCCAAAACGCATCGTTTCAGATGCCCAGGGCAAGAAGAAAATATCCACTAACCCGTGGTTTTTTGATTGTTTTTCCCGCAAGGTTTATTTTTATGATGAGCGATATTTTTATGAAATTCAGAAGGATAGAACCACTCAGGTTGAACTGGCCAGGATAGTAAACATTAAGCCGGGATCGACGATGGTCAATAATCGTCGGATCTGGTCAGTAAGCTATGTTGAAAACGGAAGGGAAAAACAGGTGCAGTTTTACCCGAACGTAACGATGTTTAATCATAATTTCTCTGCTTTTTTGATAGCGGTAAAAAACGCCAATCCACACGCCGATATTAAAGATCTTTCCATTTTCAATTTCTGAATGCCACCATGCGGCATTCAGAGACGATCCAGCCAGTCACTAACCATTAACGCATCGACGCTCTGAACGCGGTACCCGCCAGCCCGTCACAAATCGCGACGATGCACCTCCAGCGCATTGATCAGACCTTCGGCCTCCTGGCAACGAAGGAGGACGCCAGATCCTGCTGGGCAATATGCTGAAGACCATCACCGCAAATGGCACAAAGACACAGCAACTGGCGGAAGAGGATATTGCTGAGGTCCTGAGAACCCGTTTTGCGCTGACGGCCGCGTAACGGATCGGGGGACAATTTCGCTTTCAGCACAGACCGGGTTTTATACGCTGTGCCGGTTGCGTAAACCGTCCCCCCACTGTAATAACAGACTGAACGACGCGGGCAGTACCGTGAGTGTGACCAGCGTCGCGACCAGCAACCCCCCGATAATGGCATACGCCATAGGTCCCCAGAATACCTGGTGCGAGATGGGGATCATGCCCAGAATGGCGGCACAGGCGGTCAGACAGATAGGTCTGGCCCGGTGCTCTGCGGCTGCGATAATGGCGGCATCGTTCGTCATCCCCTGAGCCAGATTGCTGTCAGCTTCGCCGATCAGGATCACCGCGTTACGAATGATCATGCCCGCCAGCGCGATCACGCCCAGCAGGGCGACGAACCCCATCGGTGTTCCACCCGGCAGCATCGCTAGAACGATGCCCGGTAAGCCAAACGGGGCTATGAACAGGGCCAGAAACATCCGGGAATAGCGTCGTAGCTGAAGCATCAGCAATAACAACATAATGACCAGCGTCACCGGAAGAACGGTAAAGACAGAGCGGTTTCCTTTATCGGATTCCGCAACCGCGCCGCCTTCCTCAATACTGTAGCCCGCAGGCAAACGGGCACGCAGTTTATCCACTGCCGGGCGCAGCGCGGCGGAGACGACCTCGGCTCTGAGTCCCGGCGCAAGGTCAGTTTGCACGGTGATAAACGGCAGGCGCTGACGACGCCAGACAACCGGATCGTCCACACCCCAGACCGGCGTTGCGACAGCACTGAGCGGAATTTTTTTGCCATCGTTCCCCTCCACGGTCAGTGACGACAGTGTGGCCAGATTAAGACGTTCACTGTCTCTGGCGCGGAGCACCACATCCACCAGCCGGTCATTATCCCGTATTGAGGTCACGACGCTGCCGGACCAGACCGTATTCAGCGTCCGGGCCAGACTTTCTGACGACACGCCCGCAGCCCGGGCTGCCGTCTGATTCACCTCAAGGGTAATCACTCTCTCCGGTTCACCGGCGGTCTGGTTGACTTCACGTGAGAGCGGTGACTGGCCAATCACTTCCGTCAGGTGATTCGCCAGCGCCCGAACCTTCACATAGTCCGGCCCGCTAACCCGGTATTTGATTGGCCAGCCGACCGGGGGGCCGAGCTCCAGGGGCGATACGCGTGTGATGATGTCGCTAAATTGCGTCGCCAGTATCTTGTTCAGCTGTGCGTGCAGACGGTCGCGGGCGGCGAGGTTTTTCGCGACCACCACCAACTGGGCACTGTTTTCATTCTCCAGCAGCACATCCATTGGCAGATAAAAACGGATAGCGCCCGATCCTACGTATGTTGAGTAATGATCGATATTGCTATTGTCTGCCAGCGCCTTCTCCAGCTTTTCGGCCTCTCTTTGCGTTTCCGGCTGTGAGGCGTTGGCCGGAAGTGTCAGGCTCACCAGCAGCTCTGGTCTGTCGGAAGCGGGAAAAAACTCACCCTGCATAAATGTCGTCCCGTATATGGACAAAACCAGTGCGGCAAGGGCGCAAAGCACGGTGGTGAGTCGGTGGCGCAATACCTTACGCAGCAGCCAGTGATACCCGCGAGCAAGCCGCCCCGGGCCGGAGGTATGATGCCTGACGTTCTCGGGCAGCAGCCATGTTCCGGTCAGCGGTGAAAACAGGATCGCGACCACCCATGAACACAGCAGGGCAGTCAGCACTACCGCAAACAGAGAAAAGCAGTATTCACCCGCGCTGGATGCCGCAAAGCCGACCGGAATAAATCCGGCGATCATCACCAGTGTGCCGGTGAGCATCGGGAATGCCGTCGTGGTGAACGCCCGGGTTGCCGCTTGCCGACGGGAATCGCCAGCCTCCAGACGAGAAACCATGGTTTCCACGGTGATCATGGCGTCATCCACCAGCAGACCCAGCGCAATAATCAGTGCCCCGAGCGAGATGCGCTGCAGGCCAATCCCGGCCAGCATCATTCCGGCGAAGGTCATGGCCAGAACCAGCGGGATTGCCGCAGCCACAACCAGCCCCGCCCGTAGCCCCAGAGAGACAAATGAAACGGCCAGGACGATAACCACCGCTTCAATAAGGACCCTGATAAAACCACTCACCGCGTCGCTGACTACCGCGGATTGATCGGCGACCTTCACCATCTCGATACCGTGCGGCAGCCCGGCGCTGAGGGCGGCCACTCTTTGATTCAACGCGGCGCCAAAGCGCAGCATATTGCCTGTCGGCGCCATTGAAATCGCCAGTCCGATGGCCGGTTTTCCGTTAACCCGAAACGCCGGTGAGGGCGGCTCGGCGCTTTCCCGGGTGAGGGTGGCAATGTCACTCAGGGGGATATAACGATTGTTAATATGCAGCGTGACCGCGCGTAAACTCTCCTCTGAGGTGAGCGCACCGCTGACGTGGAGTGCGATGTTCTCCTGCCCCGTGCGCATGATGCCCGCCGGGACGACTGCATTCTGCGCCCTGAGCGCCTCCGCAACCTGCTGAATATCCAGACCCATCCCCGCCAGACGGGCCGGGGAAAAGGCCAGAACCATCTGTTCCTGCTGTTCACCCAGCAGGGTGGTTTTGCCGATATCCGGCAGGGACATCAGCTCCCGACGCAGTGTCTCCACCCGATCCCGAACCTCCCGCAGGGTATAGCCTTCGGGGATAAAGCCATAAATTGTGCCGAACGTGTCGTCAAATTCGTCGTTGACGTCAGGGCCCTGAACGCCTTCTGGCAGGGACGGGGCGATATCCTGCATTTTCTTCCGCACCTGGTACCAGATATCCGGCACCGTTTGCGGCGGCGTATCATCGCGCAGGTTGACATGAATAACGGAGCGTCCTGCCCGGGTTTCGCTTTCGATATAATCAAGCCAGGGGATCTCCTGTAACTTTTTCTCAAGCGTATCCGTCAGCAGACGAGTCGTGTCCGCTACCGATGCCCCCGGCCACTGCGCGGAGACCACGGCCGTTTTGATGGTAAACGCCGGATCTTCGTTGCGCGGCAGGCGCTCGTAACAGAACACGCCCATCGCCATCACCAGCAGCATAAAGAAACTGACCATCTGCTGATTTTTAAGCGCCCAGGCGGAGAGGTTAAATGTCTCTTTTGTGCTTCTCATGTTCATGGCTGCTCCTCCCCAGCAATCACCTGTTCTCCTGAGCGTAATTTGCTCACGCCAGCCGTAATCACTCTGTCACCGGGCGCAAGACCGGAGGCGATGATGACGGAGGAGGCCGTATAACGTGCAGGCACAACCACGCGCAGTTGCGCCTGAGATTGCCGGTTGATTACAAACACAGCGGGCTTGTCTGCGTAACGACTCAGTGCCGACGCCGGAAGGACGTAACCGCACGCGGCACTGGAGGGCAGGGTTACGGTGACGCTGGCACCCAGTGCCATGGCGGCGGGTGGGTTGTTCAGGGTGGCTCTGACCCGCCAGGTACGGGTCAGGGGATCGGCCTGAGGTGTGATATCGCGTAACACCGCTGAAGCATAGACCGTCGGGTCGCTGAGCAAGGCGACGCGGAATTCAGCCTTATCCGGTGAGGGGATCTCATCAGGCGCGGCAATATCGAACACCACATCGCGGGCTTCACCGGTCGCCAGCGTCAGCACCGACTGGCCTGCGCTGACAATCTGGCCCGCAGAGGCGCTAACCGCGGTAATGATGCCTTCCTTCGGCGAGAGAAGGCGGGTCCAGCCCAGACTTTCCCGGGCGTTGCGCAGTGCCGCCTCGCTACTTTTCAGACGCGCGCTGGCGACAAGCCAGTCTGCACGGGCTGTGTCGAGTTGTGTGCGGGCTATAGCGCCGGTGGGCATCAGCGTTTGCATTCTGTTGACGTTGAGCGCGGCAATCTGCGCTGAGGCTTTGGCACCCTCATAGTCAGCGGTGGCCGCGTCGAGCTGATTTTGTCCGGTGGTATTGTCGAGGGTCGCCAGCAGTTGCCCGGCGGTAACCCGGTCGCCAATATCGACGACGCGCGTGAGGATCCTGCCCCCGGTACGGAAACTCAGCGTCGTCTCATCATGGGCATGGATCTCACCGGTTCTTTCCAGTGCTGGCAGCGTTTTCGCTGAACCCACCACACTGTAGCGTACCGCCCGCACGGGGGGCGGCGTGTTTTCGTGTTTATCGCCGCAACCGGTTAGCGGGAAGATAGCCCGGGCAAGTATCACCAGGGGAATAAAGTGTAGCCAGGAAAGGGTGCGCGCCACGCTGTATACATGATGCAGGCTGTGGCGGAGGGAGAGAATGAATTCGTCTGACATAACGCCGCTCCAGAAAAGGGATGGCGTTATTTAATCGGCTGTTCATCGAGAAAGATTCGATGTTGTGTCAAGGGTTTATCAAGAGCGGGAATTTTCCTCGTCACAAGCGCGCCAGGGCAGCTGGATGCACACCAGAAGCCCTCCGGTTTCTGGTAATGACGCGCTAATACTTCCCCCATGCGCCTGACAAATCGCCTGCGCAATTGATAAACCGAGGCCGCTGCCACCGGAGTGCCGGGCGCGTGATTGTTCCTCGCGGCTAAATCGCTTAAACATGTCCGGTAAAAAGTGCTTTGATACACCCGGACCGTCATCGGCGAATTCGAGGGTGTACTGCCCCTGGGCATAATGCAGGGTCACCTCCAGATGGCCTCCCTCGCGTCCGTAGCGGAGTGAATTCTCCATGAGGATCGTAAATACCTGTCCCATACGGAACGCATCGCCTCTGAAGGGGCATGCGCGCGGGTTACGCAACGTTATCGTAAAATTTTGCGCATCGGCCTGCGGGGTTATCCAGTCTGCCCGCTCCTGAATCAGCTCATCCAGACGGAATGGCCTGTCTTCAAGCACAAGATTTCCCGCATCAGCCAAAGAGAGAAGGTGCAATTCATCGGTCAGCCGGTTGAGGTGCTGGAGCTGTTTCATCACCATCCCCAACTGCTCCGGGGTGGCGTCAAACACGCCGTCCATCATACCCTGCAGACGTCCAATGGCTGCCGTCAGGGGAGAGCGCAGCTCATGTGCCATGGCAACGTGCGAGGCGCGAAGCTCCTTTTCATAGCGAGCCAGTTGTCCGGTCATGGTATTAAAGTCAGCCGCAAAACTGATCATTTCTGCGGGCGCATCTCTCACCAGCTCTGCCTGTCGGCCAAACTGTCCATCGGCCACATCTTTGGCCGCATCACGAAGACAGCTGAACTGCAGCGCCAGAGGACGAGCGTGCTTAAGTCCCATCACCACAATGAAGGGGATCATCACCAGCACCAGCAGAGCCACGGTGACCCAGTCAGCCGAGGCGATAGATGGGGTGGAATAACTGAGCCCCCACCAGCTGTCTACAATATCGTGAAAGCGGGCCGGGTTTGACTGCGGATTCTGGCTGAGCGTGAGAAACTCCTGCCGGACCGCTGCGGGCATTTTGCCCATTATCCAGTAGTTCTGCACGGCGTAACGCAGCCACATACAGGCTGCTATAACAATCACGCTGCCAATCGCCAGCGCCAGGATGCGCGCGCAAATCCAGCGCCAGAGGGAGGAATGACGGGTCTTTATCATGGCTGTCTGAACCTGTAACCCACGCCGCGAACGTTAACCAGCACGCCGGAAAGACCCGCGGCTTCGAGTTTTTTACGCAGGTTATAAATATGGGTATCCACCACCCGCTCCAGGGCCTCGCTTTCCGGCAAACAGTGCTCCAGTAAATATTGACGGGAAAAAGGACGCGAAGGTGAACGCATCAGCGTGGTCAGTAGCGAAAATTCCGTTGGGGTCAGATCCAGAACCCGCGGCGTGTTGTCATCATTGATGATGCTCGCCACAATGGCTGTGACATCCACCTCCAGCGTCTGCCAGCGAAGGATCTCTTCTTCGCGCGTGTTTTTATTGCTCCGGCGCAGCACCGCCTGCACCCGTGCCACGACTTCACCTGGATGATAGGGTTTAACGACATAGTCATCAGCCCCGTATCTCAACGCGCCGATGCGATCGGGCGTATCGCCCATAGCCGTCACCATGATAACGGGCACATCGCTTTTGCGACGCAGGCTGGCCAGCACCTCAGTTCCGTTGAGTCCGGGAAGCATGACATCCAGCAAGACAAGATCGGGTTTCCAGCGTTGCGCCATCTCCAGCCCGGCCAGCCCGTCCCCCGTGACGTTCACATCGTAATTTTCACGGCGTAAATAGGCTTCAAGTACGCCAGCCGCATCGGCATCATCTTCAATAATCAGCACTCTTCTGGACAACATCTGTTCACCTTGACCGTTTCTTAACACTATCCCGACTATTCATTGATTTAGCCAAATCATACTGCGCACAACGTAGAAGTGGAGACCAGTATGATAGCGAGAAAAAAAGCCCTGTATATGACCGTTCCGTTTCTGATGACGGCAGCATCCGGCGTACACGCCGATGAGGCACAAACGTCTTCCGACTATTTGACCATTGGGGCAGGAGGACGCTATGCACCTCGTTATTCAGGCTCTGACAAGCAGGTATGGCAAGGGGTGCCGGTTTTACAGGGGCGCAAAGGTGCATTCTTTATTGATGCGCAGAAAGGCATTGGATATGACCTGCAAAATGACAGCGGCGTGTACCTTGAACATACGCTGGGTTACGACCTGGGGAGGGCGGACGAAAACGCCAGCTGGCGCGAGGGAGCGAATAATCTGAAAGGGATGGGAGAGATCGATACCAGCCTGAATACCGGGCTGGCGGTCGGCTGGCAAATCACTTCCTGGCTGAGTGTGGAAGGCAAAGCGACCCTGCCTGTAACGGACAGTCAGGGGGTAAACTACCAGGCCTCTGTCACGCTGCTTCCTCTACAAACCAGTCAGGACACGATTGCTTTTCAGTCTGCATCCCTGTTTGGCGACAGCCGTTACATGAATACCTGGTATGGCGTCAGTCAGCAGCAGAGTCAGCGCTCCGGTTATAGCCGTTATTCAGCGCCCGGTGGATTCTACGGTATAGACAGCAGCCTGACATGGAGTCATCAGTTCGATACCCATTGGGGCACGGTACTGAGTGCCAACTACACCTGGCTTGGGGAGCATGCAAAAAACAGCCCGATCGTATCGCGACGTAACGAAGGCGCTGTCACCGCCGCCATCACCTGGACATTCTAGTGTGGTGGTGAGAGACGCGATCTTCCTCGGCGTAGCCGGGGTAATCATTACGGCCATCTATGTCATTACCTGGTACGTCTATGTATACGGGTGAACAGAGCTGGCCGGAGCGAGAAAATTCCTGGAAGATTATTTCTTCTTGTTCATCATCGCTTTCAAATCAGCAAACGGATTAAAAGTGGCCACACCCACATCTTTTTGCGCGTCTTCTCCCGCGACAACGGTGGTGCCGTACTGATCCGCTTCGGTGTACTTCGAGTGTTCATGATCGTGGCAAAACAGGCACAACAGCTCCCAGTTACTGCCATCTTTCGGGTTATTGGTATGGTCGTGATCGATATGGTGAACCGTCAGTTCCCGAAGGTTGGAATAGACAAATTCCCGTGAGCAGCGCCCACAGACCCATGGATAAATTTTTAATGCTTTTTCACGGTAGCCGCTTTCCAGCCGCGCGTAGTTTTTAGGGATCAGAGCCATTGCCGATATTACCTGCCAGGAAAAGAGTGAGCGAAATTATATCCCATTATGGAACGCATTAGCGATCTGCTCAGGTCAGTCAATTTATTTGACGCTTTCCGTTAAATAAACGGCATTTATTGTTGCCCGGTAATGCGTAGAGTAGAAGAAACGCAACACATTCTCAGGATTACCCCTTATGAAAAAGATCGGATTTTTATCATTTGGTCACTGGACGCCGTCGCCACAGTCCGGTACCCGAACCGCAGCGGACACGCTGCTCCAGTCCATCGACCTGGCCGTGGCCGCTGAAGAGCTGGGTGCCGATGGCGCTTATTTCCGTGTGCACCACTTTGCCCGGCAGCTCAGCTCGCCGTTCCCCTTGCTGGCGGCGATAGGCGCAAAAACCAAAACCATCGAAATCGGTACCGGCGTGATCGACATGCGGTATGAAAACCCAATGTACATGGCGGAGGATGCCGGGGCGGCGGATCTGATCTCTGGCGGGCGTTTGCAGCTGGGAATTAGCCGCGGCTCGCCGGAGCAGGTGATTGATGGCTGGCGTCACTTTGGCTATGTCCCGCAGGAAGGGGAAAACGAATCGGATATGGCGCGTCGTCATACCGAGGTGCTGCTTGAGGTGCTGCGCGGAGAAGGGTTTGCGAAACCAAACCCGCAACCGATGTTCCCGAACCCGCCGGGCCTGCTGCGCCTGGAGCCTCATTCCGAAGGTTTACGCGACCGCATCTGGTGGGGCGCCGGTTCAAATGCAACGGCGGTCTGGGCCGCAAAACTGGGCATGAACCTGCAAAGCTCAACGCTGAAAGACGATGAAACCGGCGAGCCGTTCCATATTCAGCAGGCAAAACAGATCCGCGCGTATCGTCAGGCCTGGGCTGAGGCGGGCCATACCCGTCAGCCGCGCGTGTCGGTGAGCCGCAGTATCTTTGCCCTGATGGACGATCGTGACCGGATGTATTTCGGGGCCAGCCGCAACGACAGCGATAGCGTGGGCTATCTGGATGAAAAAACGCGGGCGATTTTCGGGCGCAGCTATGCGGCAGAGCCCGACAAGCTGGTTGAACAATTGAAGCAGGACGACGCGATAGCCGAAGCGGATACCCTGTTACTGACCGTACCGAATCAGCTTGGCGTGGACTACAACGCGCATGTGATTGAGTCGATCCTCAAACATGTGGCGCCAGCAATGGGCTGGCGCGAGTAGGTTAACTGACGGGTTGCTCAGCCTCTGTGACTCATATCGCTCAGCAGTACGGCGATACTTTGCCCACCCGCCGTCTGCTCAAGCGCAATCTTGACGATGATGGTCAGCGGAACGGAGAGCAGCATGCCAACGGGGCCGAGCAGCCAACCCCAGAATATCAGGGACAAAAACACCACCAGGGTCGAAAGCCCGAGCCCGCGTCCCATCATGCGCGGTTCAAGAATGTTTCCGAAGACCAGGTTAATTACCAGATAACCGGCCAGCAGAATCAGGGCATCATACAAACCACTGAAAACCAGCACCTGCAGAATAGGCGGGATGGCCGCCAGCACGGAACCGATGTTGGGAATATAATTAAGCGCAAAGGCGAGCAGTCCCCAGACGAACGCAAACCGCACATCCAGCGCAACCAGCATGCCCCAGACAACACACCCGGTGACGAGACTGATCGCCGTTTTCAGCACCAGATAGCGGGAAACACTGTCCAGTGCACGCTGAATCGCGCCCATGCCTTCCACCGGCCGAACCATTATATGCTGTAGTTTGGCAGGCAGTTGCGGCACTTCCAGCAGCATAAATACCACGGTTAAAAACAGCAGGAAAATAGAGGTCATGGCGTTGGAGAGCTGCGCCAGCAGGCTGGTGACGAGGGTCATGGCTGCGTTGGGGTCGATATACTTCAGCAGTTCCTCAACGGAGACCTCAATGCCCGCGCGCTGCAGCCAGGGTTCAATCTGCAACAGGGGTATCACCAGCGACGAGCGGTATTTCGGCAGCGTGCGCGCCAGTTCATTCAGCGACGTGCCCAGATAAGCGACCAGCAGCACCATCGCGATAATAATGATGCTGATGAGCAGGGTGATCGCCAGCACGCGCGGTATGCGTATCCGCACCATGCGCTGAACCAGCGGGTTAAGGATCACTGCAATAAACAGCGCCAGAATAAAAGGCACGATAATATCGGCGGCAAAACGAACGCCCGTCAGGATGATCACCAGCATACCGAGCATGATGACAATCTTGAGGCCGTTCAGGGTAATGATGGGTTTAGCCATGGCAATTCCTGCATATTTTTTTATTTATAATAAAGGCGAAAGGCGTTTAATAAACTAACCAAAATCAAACGGCCTCGGTAAAGAATTGAAAAGACTTTGAGTAAAATCCTGGCTTATGGTACAAATTTAGCGTGTTTAACTACCGAGGACAATTTTGATCCGCAAAGACGAGAAGCAACACCGCGGATAATTGTAATTTTATGGACAATTTGTTCAGGACGTATTCTTCAAACCATACTGCTGTATTCTCCACCTCTTTCTTCCTTCTGTCCGGTGAGCAACACTGGCGCAACGCGCTATAGTCACGTCTTCTGCCTGAGCTGGCGCCATGCGCTTAGCTATCTGATTTAATTTCCTTTTTTGGGTTTGCTGTTCGCAGCGAGCCGCGATGGATTATATTCTCAAGCAGGAGAAAAACATGTTTTACTGGATTTTATTAGCCCTGGCTATTCTCGCTGAAATTACCGGCACGCTGTCTATGAAATGGGCAAGCGTCAGCGATGGCAACACCGGTTTTATTTTAATGCTGGTGATGATTTCGCTTTCCTATATTTTCCTCTCGTTTGCGGTGAAGAAAATCGCGCTGGGGGTGGCTTATGCCCTCTGGGAAGGTATCGGTATTTTGTTGATTACGCTGTTCAGCGTTTTGTTATTTGACGAAACCTTATCAACAATGAAGATCGCCGGATTGACGACGCTGGTAGTCGGGATTGTGCTGATTAAATCGGGTACACGTAAACCGACAAAACCGCAGAAGGAGCAGACCCATGCAGCAGTTTGAATGGATCCACGCGGCCTGGCTGGGGTTCGCCATTGTTCTGGAAATTCTGGCGAACGTGTTTCTGAAATTCTCTGATGGTTTTCGCCGTAAAGTTTACGGTCTGATGTCGATTGCCGCTGTGCTGGGGGCATTTAGCGCCCTGTCTCAGGCGGTCAAAGGTATCGATCTGTCTGTGGCCTATGCCCTGTGGGGCGGGTTTGGTATTGCCGCGACCCTGGCAGCAGGGTGGGTGCTCTTCGGCCAACGGTTAAATAATAAAGGCTGGATCGGCCTGGTATTGCTGCTGGCCGGTATGATTATGATAAAACTCGCCTGATAAAAGACAGCCATCATCTACAGGCGGCGAAATTCGCCGCCTGTATTACGCTTAGAAAAGCAAAACATGATGAGGATGGCTGATGTATCGCACATTAAGCTGGCGCAATATTCCCACCGCGAGAACGTTGTTTGCCATGATCTTCATGGCGGGGATCGGCTTAATCATCTCCATCGTCGCGCTGCTTTATCTCTCCCTACATCTTATCAGCACCAAAACCAACGAGATTGATGAACACCGCTCGGCGCTATCCGTAAAAGGGGCGATTCAGACCTCGGTCAACCGGATCTCTTCTCTGGTCATAGATAACGCAGTCTGGGACGACGCGGTTCGCGAGACCTACAGCCCAAAGCTCGATACCCAATGGCTGTATAACACCTGGGGCGCCGGCTTTAAGATCGACAACCTCTATGATGGCACTTTCGTGCTGGATGAACACTTCAACGTTATCTGGGGCTCGTTTCAGAGCCAGCCCTTCACCGAGACGACGCTCGACTTTTTTGGCAATGGTCTGAAAGCGCTGATTGACCAACACCGGCGTGCATTATCCCGCGATAAAAATATCTATGCGGGGATCACCCGCACGCGCAACGGTGTGGCGTTTATCGGGATTGGCCTGATTCGCCCGATGGTCGGACGATTACAGGTTAACGACGGCACGCGCCGCTATCTGGTCATTACCCGCCACCTTAACGGCAAAATATTATCCGATCTGGGAACGACATTTCAGATTGATAACCTCAACTATAGCCCTGACAAAATAAGCGATCTGAGCTTGCCGCTGCGCAGTTCGGCAGGAGAGCTGCTGGGGTATATCAACTGGCAGGCACGCCTTCCTGGCGCTGAAGCCGCCCGCGCGGCCTCATCCGATATCACGCAGATTGTGGTGCTGGCATCGGCGTTGATCCTGCTGTTTATTCTGGTGAGCAGCGTGGGCCTCTACAAACTGGCCCGGGGTGAGAGCCAGGCGCGGCTGGTGGCGAGAACGGACTGGTTAAGCCATTTGCCGAACCGACGCGCGTTAATCGAGGCGCTGGAACAGGTAAGTTTACGCGGCGATATTGATGTAAAAAGCGTGGTGTTTATCGATCTTGATGGATTTAAGGATGTGAACGATATCTACGGTCATAGCGTGGGGGACGATTTGATCGTGGCGATAGCGAAGGCGTTGCGTGAGCGTGTTCCTCCGGGGGGAATGCTGGCGCGCCTGGGCGGCGATGAATTTGCTATGACCGTCGGTGGCGACCATGCGCAAACGCTCGCCACCGCGTTTGCCAACGCTGTGCTGGACTTCCTTAGTACCCCCATACGGCTGGGCGGTCGCACCATTCATATTGGCGCGAGTATTGGTATTGCCAGCGGCACCCTGATTGAGTGCAGCAGCTCCGAACTGTTTCGCCGTGCCGATATTGCCATGTATCACGCCAAAATCACTGGCAAAGGGCGGATCACTCACTACGACGCGGAGCTGAACAGCGCCCGTGAACGCCAGCTGGCGATTGAGAATCAGATCCGTAACGGGCTGGAGCGGGAGGAATTTGAGGTCTGGTACCAGCCAATCATTGACGCACGGAGTCAGAAAATGAGCGGCGTTGAAGCGCTGGTGCGCTGGCCGCGCCGTCCGGGCGGCGAGATTGGCCCGGACACCTTTATTACCATTGCCGAGACCAGCGGCCTGATTTACAAACTGGGCCAGTTTGTACTGCAACGAGCGTGCCGGGACATGGTACCGTTCAGCGAGCTAAAACTCTCCGTTAACATCTCGCCCGCACAGTTTCGCGATCCTGAATTCGAAAACAAAGTCGCCCAGGTGCTTGATACCACTTCATTCCCGGCCAACCGGCTGCAGCTGGAGGTCACGGAAACCTATGTGCTGGAAAACCCGGAGCGCGCCCGTATGGCCATTGCTAACCTTAAAGCGCTGGGCACTGCGGTAGCGCTGGATGACTTTGGCACGGGCTATTCGAGCATTGGCTATCTGCGGCGCTTTAATTTCGACACCATTAAGATCGATAAATCTCTCGCCGGGCTGGTAGATAACGACGAACAGGCTGCCGCGCTGGTGAGTGGAACGGTGCGTATCGCCAATGCTCTGGGCATGGCGGTGGTCGCGGAAGGCGTGGAAAACGAAAAACAGATGAAACTGCTGCGGCTGGCTGGCTGCGATCAACTGCAGGGTTTCTGGTTCAGCCAGCCAATGCCGATTGAGTCAATCGTGGCGCTACGTCAGGTCAAACAGTGCTGATTTACTGTTGTGCCAGCGCATCCAGCTTGTCGCGAAAACCGGTCACCGAGAGAGCACGGTTATCCGCGCGCCATCGGTCTTTGGCCGCCGGAGCTGAACTCTGCACACCAATCAACTGCCAGCCGTTATCCGTTTTCAGCATCAGCGGTGAGCCACTGTCGCCCGGTAACGTATCGCACTGGTGAGAGAGTACGCTGTTTTGCGCCCAGCCGGTCACAATGCAGTCGGTGTGGGTGTACAGCGTATCCAGATGATCGACCGGATAACCGGATTGCGTCACCTTGCGATCGACGGCTTTCAGCGCGGCGGTCAGCGCGGCTTTATCGCCATCAAACAGGGGCAGAGGAGTGATTCCAGAAGGCGGGTAGCGCAAAATGATGAGACCGAAATCCCAGGAGGCCGCAGCGGGCGGGACTATCCAGCCGTCGCCGTCCGGTTTCAGGCGCTTACCCAGCGAAGGGTCAACCCGGCCTTCAATCCCGTGAATTTCATAGCGCCACATCCCTTTCTGAGACACAAATCGCAGTACCACGGCTTTGTCGGGTTTGCCGTCCGGCGGCGTCAACAGGCAATGGCCTGCGGTCAGGGCAAGCTGAGGGGTAATCAGCGTGGCGGTGCATAAGTTACCGCTGGCGGTTTCCAGTTGCCCGATGGCATCCCACGGGGCCTGGGTAGGATCGGCGACACGCGTACGATCATCATGACCGAAAAACAGCGTTTTAAGCTCTTTGGCGCTAATGGTGTCATCATCGCCATCATCCGCATGCGCGAATCCAGAAAAAAGAGCAAACGTTCCCAGTAATAACACAACAGATTTACGCATATCACACTCTGGTGGGGGTAATTATGATTATTAAAAGTGAACCCTATGAAAATACTATAGACGGGACAGCGCTAAAGTGGGAGTAAAATCAGCGTGCTACGATCAGGAAAGATAAAACTGGCTTGCGATGAGCGCGCATAAAATAAGCAGGATAAGGATCAACTCAAACCGATAGCGTCGCAGCATACGCCCTCCGGATAAAAAAACGGCGCTGTATTGAAAGGTTCAGCGCCGGTTTACCAACGTGCCCCGAAGGGCACGGTTTAGCTTGTACTCTTACGCAGCTGGTTTAGCAGCTTCGTGTTTTACTGCTTTTTTGTGATGCTTTTTAGCGGCCTGAGCTTTCTGCTCTACAGCGGGTTTAGTCGCTTTTTTGTGGTGCTTTTTGGCGGCCTGTGCTTTCTGCTCAACAGCAGGTTTAGCGGCGTCTTGTTTTACGGCTTTTTTGTGGTGCTTTTTAGCCGCCTGCGCTTTTTGCTCAGCAGCAGGTTTAGCGGCTTTGTGATGTTTCTTGTGGTGTACCGTTTTTGCCGGTGCAGCGGTGGTTGCAGCAGGTGCAGCGGCAGCTGGAGCAGTTGCAGTAGTCTCAGCAGCGAACGCAGCAGAAGACAGACCCATAGCAGCGGCAACAACCAGAGCTAATACTTTATTCATGTTCATACCCTCGAATTTGGTTTTTCATTTAACCCCACTGCGGGGCCGTTGAAATAACTATATCCCTGTAAATTCGGGGTTTCCGTGAGTGATTGGTATCGGCGTGTAACCGTTTGTACAACGCCGGGGGCTTTCCCCGGCGTGGGTCATTACAGGTAACGCGAGGTCAGGTGTTCACGGAAGTAGCGGATATTCAGATCTTCTCCCGTCGCCTGGGTGATCAGCTGTGATGTGGTAAACCGGCTGCCGTGTTGCCAGACGTTCTGGCGCAGCCAGTCAAACAGGGCCGACAGATCCCCGTCAGCGATAGAGGCCTGCAGACCTGGCAGCGCCGTTTTCGCGGCATGGAACAGCTGCGCGGCGTACATCGCCCCCAGCGTATAAGACGGGAAGTAACCGAATCCGCCGTCGGTCCAGTGGATATCCTGCATACAGCCGTTGCGGTAGTTGTCTTTGGTGGATAACCCGAGCCACGCCTGCATTTTCTCATCCCACAGGGCCGGGATGTCCTCCACCTCGATATCGCCATTGATCAGCGCCCGCTCAATCTCATAGCGCAGCACCACGTGTGCCGGGTAGCTCACTTCGTCGGCATCGACGCGGATATAGCCCGGCTTCACGCGCTGGTTCCAGGCGATAAAGTTCTCTTCGCTAAACGCCGCCTGGCTGCCAAAACGGGCATGAACGGCAGGGAGGAGATGTTTCAGGAACGCCTCGCTGCGGCCAAGCTGCATCTCAAAGAACAGACTCTGGGATTCGTGGATTGCCGTTGAACGCGCCAGGGCAACGGGCTGACCGGCCCACGCGCGCGGCAGGTTCTGTTCGTAGCGCGCGTGTCCGGTTTCGTGGATCACGCCAAACAGGGCGCTGAGGAGTTCATCTTCGTCATACCGCGTGGTAATGCGCACATCTTCCGGCACGCCGCCGCAGAACGGGTGCGCGCTCACGTCCAGACGACCGCCGTTGAAATCGAAGCCGAGCATCTTCATGGCTTCCAGCCCCAGCTCACGCTGCGTTGCCGTCGGGAAGGGGCCCTGAGGCGGAACGAAGGTCTGCCTGGCCTGCTTGTCGACCACGTTTGCCAGCAGATCCGGCAGCCACGACTTCATGTCGGCAAAGAGCACGTCCAGACGGGCGCTGGTCATGTCTGGCTCAAAAATATCCAGCAGCGCATCGTAAGGTGAGCAACCTTTTGCCTCCGCGCGCAGACGCGCCTCTTCACGGCTGAGTTTTACCACCTCTTTCAGATTGGCGGAAAAGCCTTGCCAGTCATTGGCCGGACGCTGGGTACGCCAGGCGTGCTCACATTTGCTGCCCGCCAGCGATTTGGCTTCCACCAGCGATTCCGGCAGCAGCGAGGCCTGCTGATATTGACGCGTCATTTCACGCAGGTTGGCCTGTTCGACGTCATTCAAATCTTCACCTGCCGCTGCAGCCAGCCATTCACCCACTTTTTTGTCGGTCAGGATCTGATGTTGCAGGACGCTCATCTCCGCCAGCGCTTCACCGCGCGCGGCGCTGCCGCCGGGCGGCATCATGGTGAACATGTCCCAGCTGGCGATGGAGGAGAGGTGCGAGAAGCGGGAGAGACGCTGGAAGGTTTTCACAAGTGACTGATAGGCGGATGTTTTTTGCAATTCTTATTTCCTCTTGCCAGGGATGTGTTTCAGGGAGCATACAATGAAACAGACCAAATTCCCCAGCATTTCCCACACGGAGGAAATCTAAGCCGATCTCCTCCGTTGAAACCGTCTCCGGAATGCCGGGAGACGGTTTTCGGTAGGTAATTAGGCCTTATCACGCATAACCTGTTGCAAGATCGCCAGCGCCTGGGTGAACTGGGCATCCGGAATGGTCAGCGGATAAAGGAAGCGGATCACGTTGCCGTACTGGCCGCAGATCAATAACAGCAGGCCCTGGGCGAGTGCTTTTTGCTGGATCGCCTGTGCGATGGCGGCCGAAGGTGCACGGCTCTCGGGATCAAAAAACTCCGCCGCAATCATCGATCCTCTTCCCCTTATCGCCACGAGCGCAGGGAAGGTGCCCTGAATCTCTTCCAGGGTGGCTTTCAGTCGATCGCCCAGATGTCGGGCGCGGGCGCACAGTGACTCGTTGTCGATAATATTCAGCACCGCGTGCGCGGCGGCCACCGCCAGCGGGTTGCCTGCATAGGTCCCCCCCAGACCGCCAGGCGCCGGCGCGTCCATGATTTCGGCGCGGCCCACCACGCCGGACAGCGGCATTCCGCCTGCCAGGCTTTTCGCCATCGTCATCAGGTCGGGCTTGTCGGCGTAGTGTTCCATGGCAAACAGTTTCCCCGTACGGGCGAAACCGCTCTGTACTTCGTCGGCAATCATCACGATCCCGTGTTCATCACAGATACGGCGGATGGCGGCCACCAGCTCTGGCGGGGCGACGTTGAAGCCGCCTTCACCCTGAATGGGTTCAAAAATAATCGCTGCTACCTGTTTCGCCTCAATGTCTGCTTTGAACAGACGTTCTATCGCCGTGATGGCATCCTGCGTCGTGATGCCGTGCAGCTCCGAGGGATAGGGCACGTGATAAACCGACCCCGGGAAGGGGCCAAATCCCAGCTTATAAGGCGCGACCTTGCCGGTTAATGCCATGGTCATATAGGTTCGACCGTGAAAGCCTCCTCCGAAGGCAATCACGCCCGGTCTGCCGGTGTGGGCCCGGGCGATTTTAATGGCATTTTCCACCGCTTCTGCGCCCGTTGTGAAGAATGCCGTTTTGGCCGGGCTCTGCACCGGAGCCAGCTCGTTAAGTTTTTCGGCTAATGAAACGTAGCTTTCATACGGCACAATCTGGTAGGCCGTGTGGGTGAACTGGTGAAGCTGTTTTTCCACTGCGGCCACCAGTTCAGGATGACGATGGCCGGTATTCAGTACCGCGATCCCGGCGGCGAAATCAATATAGTCGTTGCCTTCCACGTCGGTAAGCGTGGCATTCTCCGCCGTGCGGGCAAAGAAATCACACATTACGCCTACGCCGCGCGGGGTGGCAGAAAGTCTACGCTGATGAAATTCCTGGTTACTCATGTCAGATACCCTTTTGTCGAAACGCTCATACGCCAAGACGATCGCGCAGGCTGTAATACGCCGCGCCCATCGCCGTGAATGGAATCCGCAGGCTGCGACCGCCCGGGAAGGGGTAGTGCGGAAGGTTGGCAAACGCATCAAAGCGCTCAGCGTCACCGCGCAACAGTTCCGAGATCAGCCGTCCGGCCAGGTGGGTGCAGGTGACGCCGTGGCCGCTGTAGCCCTGCATGTAATAGATGTTTTTATCCAGACGACCAAACTGCGGCATGCGCGACAGGGTCAGCAGGAAGTTGCCCGTCCAGCGGTAGTCGATTTTGACACCGGCCAGCTGTGGGAAGGTTTTCAGTAGCTTTGGCATCACCAGGCGCTCGACATCGTCCGGATCGCGCGCGCCATAGACGACGCCACCGCCGTACAGCAGGCGGTTGTCGGCGGTAAGACGGTAGTAATCCAGCAGGTAGTTACAATCTTCCACGCAGTAGTTATTGGGGATCAGCGTGCGGACGACCGCTTCCGGCAGCGGGGCGGTGGTCACAACCTGAGTGCCGCAGGGCATGCTGCGTTTTGCCAGTTCCGGTTCTATCTTGTCGCCCAGGTAGGCATTCCCGGCGACGATCACGTAGCGGGCCGTCACCTGGCCATGCTGTGTGCTTACCACAGCCGGGCTGGTGTGCTGAATGGCGGTCACCGGGGACTGTTCATACACCCGCCCGCCGTTCAGGCGAATCGCGTCCGCTTCGCCGATCGCCAGGTTCAGTGGGTGAATATGCCCCCCGCTGCGGTCCAGCAGCGCGCCGGTATAGCGTTCGCTGTCGACTTCCCGGCGGATGGCACTGGCGTCCAGCAACTTCAGCTGCGTATTGCCGTAGCGTTCCCAGTTGGCTTTTTGCTCCTCCAGCGTCTCGAGCTGCTTATGGTTTAGCGCCACAAACAGCCCGCCCGGACGATAGTCGCACTGGATCTGATAGCGCTGGATACGCTCCCGGATGATCTCCCCGCCTTCAAACATCATGCTCCCAAGGACTCTGGCGGCATCGGGTCCATAGTTTTTCTCAATCACGTCGATATCGCGGCTGTAAGAGTTAACCAGCTGGCCGCCGTTGCGTCCGCTGGCGCCAAAGCCGATGCGCGCCCCTTCAAGGAGCACCACGTCGTAGCCCATTTCGGCGAGATGCAGCGCGGAGGAGAGGCCGGTATAGCCGCCGCCCACCACGCACACGTCACAGCTGATCGACTCGTTAAGCGTCGGGAAAGGTTCGTAAGCGTTCGCGCTGGCCGCGTAGTAGCTGGTGGTATGTTCGGTCATGATTGAGACTCCAGGGCAATCCAGATGGTTTTCAGTTCGGTAAATTTTTCCAGCGCGTGCAGGGACTTATCGCGACCGTTGCCGCTCTGCTTATAGCCGCCAAAGGGTACGGTCATATCGCCGTCGTTATAGTTATTGACGAAGACCGAGCCTGCTTTCAGACGGCGGCTCATGCGGTGCGCGCGGGAAAGATCGCGGGTCCATACCGCCGCGCCAAGCCCATATTCACTGTCGTTGGCCAGCGTTAAGGCTTCCTCTTCGGTTTTAAAACGGGTGACGACCAGCACCGGCCCGAAAATCTCTTCCCGACACAGCGGGGAGGCAGGGTCGATGTCGACAAAAATGGTGGGACCGACTGCACAAGGCCATGCTTGTACCCGCCCGTCCAGCAGCAGCGTACCTTTTCGGGTTCCCTCGCGAATAAACGTGTGGACGGTATCGGCATGTGCAGCGTCGATGAGCATGCCCATCGTGCTGTCAGGGTCGAGCGGATCGCCCGGCTGCCAGTGACGGGCCTGCGCTTTCAGCTTTGCCAGGACATCATCGGCGATGCTGTCTTCGAGCAGCAGGCGGGTACCGGCGATACAGACTTGCCCTTGGTTATAAAAAATCCCGGCGGCGGTCGCGCTCACGGCTTTGTCCAGGTCCGGACAGTCGGCAAAGATAATGTTGGCGCTCTTGCCACCTGCCTCCAGCCAGACGCGCTTCATGTTGCTTTCTCCCGCGTCCTTCAACAGCTGCTTGCCGGTACGGGTAGAGCCGGTAAAGGTCAGCACCTCGACCTCTGGATGCAGTGCCAGTGCCTGGCCCGCTTCGTGGCCGTAACCGCTTATCACATTCAGCACGCCGTCCGGCAGGCCCGCCTCTTTCGCCAGCCCGGCCAGCCGCAGGGCGGTGAGTGGCGATTTCTCCGAGGGTTTCAATACCACGCTATTGCCCGCAATCAGTGCCGGACCCAGCTTCCAGCAGGCCAGCAGCAGCGGGAAGTTCCAGGGAACGATGGCCGCAACCACCCCGATCGGCTCGCGCACGATCATCGCCAGTTCGCCCGGCCCCGTAGGCGCCACTTCGCCGTAGACTTTATCCGCCGCTTCGGCGTACCAGCGAATGGCGCGCGCCGCGCCGGGAATATCGTCGCGCAGGCTGTGGCGGATGGGTTTACCGGTGTCCAGTGTTTCCAGTAAGGCCAGCTCTTCGCCGTGGCGTTCCATTAAATCGGCGAGCTTATTGAGCACGGTCTTGCGCTGCGCCGGAGACGCCTGCGACCAGTCACCGCGCTCAAATACCTCACGCGCCGCCTGAACTGCACGGTCCACGTCCGCCTGCTTGCCCCGGGCCACGTTCGCCAGCGTCTGTTGGGTAGCGGGATTGACGGTTTCAAACGTGGCATTATCGGCGGCGTCACAATAGGCACCGTTAATAAATAACCGGGTCTCAATGGCGCTGTTTTTTGCTTTATCCTGCCAGTAAGTCAGGTGCTGAAAATGCATATTCACTCCTTTCTTTCGCAATCAGATAAATAAGGTCATGGCCGTTTCAGGCAATACGAAGCCGTGAGGCATCCCGGGAATTAACCCGTTGAATGCCGACATTGATCGTTTTTATTTGTCCCGGCGTAAGCGCACTTACGTCGGGACTGAGTGGTAATTAGAACGTGGTGGGGGTGTGGGCACTGATAATGCGGCAGATGCCTGCCGAGGTGTTGCTGAAGCTGTGCGGTATGCCGGTATTAATGGCATAGCTTTGCCCCGCAACCAGGTGATAAGGCTGGCCATTAATGGTCAGCACTATTTCACCTTCCAGTATCGTACCGATCTCCTCACCCTGGTGTTTGATCCTCTCTCCGGTCGTGGTTCCTGGCTGGTAAGTTTCAAAAATCATCGCCAGCGTACGGTTCGGATTTCCGTTATGAACCAGCTTCATCGAAACCCCCTGACTGCCTATTTCGATAAGGTCTTCCTGATTAATAACCACCTGCGGTTCATCAGGTTTTTCCGGTTCCGAAAAGAATTCCGAGAGCGACAGCCCATAAACTTTCAGCAGCTTTTGCAGCGTACTGATGGCAGGACTGACTTTGTCCTGCTCAATGGTGCTGATGGCACTGTGTGTTAACCCAGACAGTTCGGCGGCACGCCGCTGCGAGAGACCCAATTGCTGACGGATCTCAGACAGACGTTTCCCTGGCGCCAGTCCGTCATCGCTCATAGTTGCATTTCCTTTACGGTAGTGGTCAAAGCCGTTGCTTCTCGGCAATGTGGCTTTGACAGGCGGTGATAAAACCTTCAAACAACATGCGTGACAGGGCGTACTCGCTGCTGTTCCATTCGGGGTGCCATTGCACACCGAGGGCAAAAGGGTGGTCATGAACGCTGACCGCTTCGACGAGCCCGTCCGTCGAGCGGGCCTCCACGCGGAGCCGTGGTCCTAACGTTCGTGCACCTTGCCCGTGTAACGAGTTTACCCAAAATGTGTTACAGCCTGGTATTAATTGAGACAGCAGTCCTCCCTCCTGAACCTGAACTTCATGAGAAGGGGCGTATTGTAGCTCAACCGGCAGTTCAGGATCTTCCCGGTGCTCAAGCAGGTCGTTCTGCTCGAACAGGCGGCGATACAGCGTCCCTCCCGTGGCAACAACCATTTCCTGCAGCCCCCGGCAGATGGCGAAAATGGGGATGCGCCTTTCGAGCGCGGCAGCAATCAGCGCCATACTCAGAAGATCTCGCCCGGGATCGGCGTCAGGCTCATCGCCGTTTTCACCATAAAGGTGCGGCTGCACGTTACTTGGGCTGCCCGGCAGGTAAATTCCGTCCAGGGTTGGCAGCAGAGCGGTAATAAGCTCTGGCTCTGCCAGCGCATGCGGTAAGGCAACAGGTAAGCCCCCCGCGTTAATAATGGCATTCAGGTACTTTTCTTGCAGGGTCTGGGTCTCATGACCCTTAAGCCTGTTTCTGCACATCACCACGCCAATAACTGGCTTGTTCATTATATTTTCCATGATCGCCCTCACAAAGTGGACTAAATTTAGGCCATTCTCGCCTGTGAAACGGCCTTTTCGTTCAATATTTTCTCAATCTAGCAACGGGATCTGCCTTTTGCAAACTTAATTTAACATTTGACAAACAATTTGTTTGCATACAGATTCGATAGTGTGGACATTATATTTGACAGTCCAGAGCAGCGAACGCAAATCCCAAAAACGGTGGTAAATCATGGAAACCAATATCGTAGAAGTTGAGAACTTTGTGCAGCACACGGATGAGAGGCGGGGCAGCGCCTTTACGCAGGAAGTGAAGCGCTATTTAGAAAAGTATCCTGACACCCAGTTTATTGATGTCCTCCTGACCGACCTGAACGGCTGTTTTCGCGGCAAACGCATCCCGGTTGCCGGACTGAGCAAACTTGAAAAAGGCTGCTATTTCCCGGCATCGGTTTTCGCCATGGACATTCTGGGTAACGTTGTGGAAGAGGCAGGGCTGGGGCAGGAGTTGGGCGAGCCGGACTGTATCTGTGTGCCGGTGCCGGGCACCCTGACACCCTCCGCCGCCGACCCGGAGTACATTGGTCAGGTGCAGCTCACCATGGTCGATGAAGATGGCGCTCCCTTTGACGTTGAGCCGCGGAACGTACTCAACCGACTCTGGCAGCAGCTGCGCCAGCGCGGTCTGTTCCCCGTGGTAGCGGTAGAGCTGGAGTTCTATTTACTTGACCGTAAACGCGATGCCGACGGCTATCTGCAGCCACCCTGCGCGCCGGGCACCGACGTGCGTAACACGCAGAGTCAGGTCTACTCGGTTGATAATCTCAACCACTTTGCTGACGTGCTGAATGACATTGACGAACTGGCGCAGCTGCAGCTGATCCCCGCCGACGGGGCAGTGGCTGAAGCCTCCCCGGGACAGTTTGAGATTAACCTGCACCATACGGAAAACGTGCTGGATGCCTGCGATGATGCGCTGGCGCTAAAACGTCTCGTCAGGCAGATGGCGGAAAAACACAAGATGCACGCCACGTTTATGGCAAAGCCGTATGAAGAACATGCGGGCAGCGGGATGCATATCCACATCAGCATGCAAAACAACAGAGGCGAAAACGTGTTCGCAGACGCCAGCGGTGAGGATTCCACGCTGCTGAAACGCGCGCTGGCCGGGATGATCGATCTGATGCCAGCGTCCATGGCACTGCTGGCGCCGAACGTCAACTCCTACCGCCGTTTCCAGCCGGGAATGTACGTGCCGACGCAGGCGTCATGGGGACACAATAATCGCACGGTTGCCCTGCGTATCCCCTGCGGCGATCGCCATAACCATCGGGTCGAATACCGGGTGGCGGGAGCAGACGCGAATCCGTATCTGGTGATGGCGGCGATTTTTGCCGGCATTTTACACGGGCTGGATAACGATTTACCCCTGCAGGAAGAAGTTGAAGGCAATGGTCTGGAGCAGGACGGATTGCCGTTCCCGATTCGTCAGAGCGATGCGCTGTGGGAATTTATGCAAAACGATCACCTTCGCGAGCGGCTGGGCGAACGTTTCTGCCACGTCTATCACGCCTGCAAAAATGATGAATTACTGCAGTTCGAACGCCTGATTACCGAAACTGAAATCGAGTGGATGCTGAAAAACGCCTGATGACGCGCCCCGGTCAGGGGCCGCTTTGTTTCATCGCATACGTATCACCAAACGGCCTGCGCGGAGCCTGGCCGAACTGTTCGCTGGCACGCCAGCTATCTCCCGGGAGTCGCGTTATGGAGCGCAGGCGGCACAGGGACTTTCTTAACGACACTGTGTGACGAGGTAGGAAATGATGCAGATGTTCAACTATCCGCAGGGCGAAGGGGGCCAGTCAGGCGCCTGCTGTGAGTGCGAGCGAGAGACGCTGCGCTGGTACGATCGCGTATGTTCTTTACAACTTCCCCCTTTGCTAAGCAGGTTTGCGTTAAGGTCAACGCGATTGCAAACCACGGTAAGCATGGGGGGGATGGTCTATGGCGACTAACACATCTCTTGATTCGCCGGGCATGGCCGGAAGAACCCGGCTGCGCAGTTCCCTCAAGCTCTGGCAGGTGGTGATGATGGGGCTGGCTTACCTCACCCCCATGACCGTGTTTGATACCTTCGGCATTGTGTCCGGTATCAGCAATGGGCACGTGCCCGCCTCGTATCTCCTGGCGCTGGCGGGCGTTATGTTTACCGCCATCAGCTACGGCAAACTGGTACGACAGTTCCCGGAAGCGGGCTCTGCGTACACCTACACGCAGAAATCGATCGGACCCCATCTGGGGTTTATGGTCGGCTGGTCCTCGCTGCTGGACTATCTCTTCCTGCCGATGATCAACGTGCTGCTGGCGAAGATCTACCTTTCCGCATTGTTCCCGGAAGTCCCGCCGTGGGTCTGGGTGGTGGGGTTTGTGACCATCCTGACGCTGGCGAACCTGAAGAGTGTTAATTTGGTCGCCAACTTTAACACCCTGTTTGTGCTGGTGCAGATCGCCATCATGGTGGTGTTAGTCATACTCGTGGTGCATGGCCTGCACAAGGGGGAGGGCGTGGGCACCGTCTGGTCGTTGCAGCCGTTTATCAGCGAGAACGCACATCTGATCCCGATTATTACCGGCGCGACTATCGTCTGCTTCTCTTTCCTCGGGTTTGACGCGGTCACCACGCTGTCGGAAGAGACGCCAAACGCGGCGCGGGTTATTCCCAAAGCCATTTTCCTGACCGCACTGTATGGCGGGCTGATATTCATTGTTGCCTCGTTTTTCATGCAACTCTTCTTCCCGACGATTGCGCGCTTCAAGAACCCGGACGCCGCGCTGCCGGAAATTGCGCTGTACGTGGGTGGCAAGCTCTTCCAGTCGGTGTTTCTGTGTACCACGTTTGTGAATACGCTCGCTTCAGGCCTGGCCTCACACGCCAGCGTCTCACGCTTATTGTATGTGATGGGGCGTGACAACGTCTTTCCGGAGCGGGTGTTTGGCTACGTGCATCCGAAATGGCGTACTCCGGCTCTGAACGTCATTATGGTAGGGATAGTGGCGCTGTCGGCCCTGTACTTTGACCTCGTGACCGCGACGGCGCTGATCAACTTTGGCGCGCTGGTGGCGTTTACGTTTGTTAATCTCTCGGTGTACAACCATTTCTGGCGGCGTAAGGGGCTGAACAAAACGTGGAAAGATCGGTTCCACTATCTCCTGCTACCACTCATTGGTGCCGTAACGGTCGGCGTGCTGTGGATAAACCTCGAAGCGACGTCCCTGACGCTTGGCCTCATCTGGGCGGCACTGGGGGTCCTTTATCTGACATGGCTGACGCGCCGTTTCCGAAAACCGCCTCCGCAGTTTGAAGCCGCTAAGATAGAGCAGGCCTGGGATTCCTGAATGTAAAAACGGCACCAATACGCTGGTGCCGTTTATCTGGATCGCTCGTCTTACCGGATATCAGCCCGCAGGCGGATTATCTCAGACGTTTATGAAGACTGGCGCCCACCAGCAGTGCCCCGCAGAGCATCAGCGCGATAAACCCGCCCACGCCGTTCCAGCCGTAGTTGTGCCAGAACACACCGCCCAGCGTCCCGGCGAAGCTGGAGCCAAGATAATAGCTAAACAGATACAAAGAGGATGCCTGGCCTTTGGCACGACGGGCGCGCGGGCCAATCCAGCTGCTGGCAACGGAATGCGCGGCGAAGAAACCGGCAGAGAAGAGCAGCATGCCGGTGAAAATCAGCCACAGGGACGAGAAGAGCGTCAGCAACAGGCCCAGCAACATCACGGCGGTTGAGACCAGCATCACCGGCCCACGGCCATAGCGGGCGGTCATCGCTCCGGCTTTTGGCGAGCTCCAGGTCCCTGTCAGATACGCCACGGAGAGCAGGCCGACTACCGCCTGGCTCAGATGCCACGGCGAAAGCATCAGACGATAGCCAATATAGTTAAACAGCGTGACGAACGATCCCATCAGCAGGAAGCCGGTCAGGAACAGCCGCGGCAGTCCTTTATCCCGCCAGTGCAGGCGGAAGTTGATAAACAGCGTTTTCGGACGCAGGGAGGTGGGGCGGAAGTGGCGTGATTCCGGCAGAATTTTCCAGAACATCAGCGCAGAGGCCAGTGCAAAGCAGCCAATCACCGCCAGCGCAATGCGCCAGTTAAAGAAGTCTGTAAACACGCCGCTCAGCAGGCGTCCGCTCATACCGCCAATGGAGTTCCCGCTGATGTACAGCCCCATGGAGAACGCGACAAAGCTCGGGTGGATCTCTTCGCTGAGATAAGTCATCCCGACCGCTGCCACGCCGCTCAGGGATAACCCGATGAGCGCGCGCATCATCAGGATCCCGTGCCAGCTGGTCATCATGGTGGAGAGCAACGTACAAACCGACGCCAGCATCAGCGCGGTCACCATCACCTGTTTACGCCCAATGGCATCAGAGAGAGGGCCGGTAAAAAGCAGGCCAACAGCCAGCATCCCGGTTGAAATAGAGAGAGAAATACTGCTGCTGGCCGGTGAGACGCCAAACTCATGTGACAGCACGGGAAGGATAGGCTGAACGCAGTAGAGCAGGGCAAAGGTTGCCAGACCGGCTGAGAACAGCGCCAGCGTGACGCGCATAAATTGGGAGGTACCACGTTTAATAAACTGCGCCGGCTGAGAAGCTGCGGGTAAATCATCGATATCGCGTGCCGGTTCGATATCAACGGTAGATGTACGACTCACACATGTTCCTTGCTTAAACATCCCCGTGGTTTCTGGTGACGGGTATGACCACCTCTTCAGGGTAGGAAAATGTAAATATTCTGTCTAATATATTAATAATCTCAAATGATACATATAAAATATGAATATAGAACTGCGTCATTTACGCTACTTTGTCGCGGTGGCAGAAGAACTCCATTTTGGCCGCGCCGCCGCGCGCCTGAACATTTCGCAGCCGCCGCTCAGCCAGCAAATTCAGATCCTGGAGCAGCAGATTGGCGCCCGTCTTCTCGCCCGCACCAACCGTAGCGTGAGCCTGACGGCGGCAGGCAGGCAGTTTCTGGCCGACAGCCGACAAATTCTGAGCATGGTTGACGACGCCGCCGCCCGCGCAGAGCGGCTCTACCTGGGGGAAGCCGGTGAATTGCGCATCGGGTTTACCTCGTCAGCCCCGTTTATCAGCGCCGTCTCGCAAACCCTGTCGTCGTTTCGCCGTGACTTCCCGGACGTGCATATTCAGACGCGCGAAATTAATACCCGGGAACAAATTGCTCCGCTGAACGAAGGGGCGCTGGATTTAGGGCTGATGCGCAACACTCAACTGCCGGATTCGCTGGCGTGGCAGGTGATCCTGCGCGAGCCGCTGATGGCGATGATCCCGCGCGATCACCCCCTGGCGTCGAAATCTGCCGTCACGCTGGCGGAGCTGGCGAAAGAGCCGTTTGTCTTTTTCGACCCGCAGGTGGGAACCGGTCTGTATGACGATATTCTGGGCCTGATGCGCCGCTACGATCTCGCCCCGGTCATTACCCAGGAGGTAGGAGAGGCGATGACAATAATAGGCCTGGTCGCCGCCGGGCTGGGGGTTTCTATTCTCCCGGCCTCCTTTAAACGGGTACAATTGCGTGAAATGTGCTGGGTTCCGCTTGCCGAAGACGATGCGGTATCGGAGATGTGGCTGGTGTGGTCCAGACATCATGAACAGAGCAATGCGGCACAGCGTTTTAAAAAGCAGCTTATCACCGCCTCTGCCGGGCGATATTTATAGGGAAAAATGGGCAAAAATGTGCAGTAAATCACATGGCTAAGTAAATATTTGACGACGGCCATGCAAGTGCTTCACCATAGCCCAAAGTTTATTTCGAAGCTCGAAAATAAGGGAGTACGAGGTGGTTGCTGATAGTCAGCCAGGGCATATTGATCAGATTAAGCAGACCAACGCTGGCGCGGTATATCGCCTGATTGATCAGCTTGGTCCGGTTTCGCGTATCGATTTGTCGCGCCTGGCCCAACTGGCTCCCGCCAGTATTACCAAGATTGTTCGCGAAATGCTGGAAGCCCACCTGGTTCAGGAGACGGAGATTCAGGAGCCGGGGAGCCGGGGTCGTCCGGCGGTCGGGCTGGTGGTGGAGACGGAAGCGTGGCATTACCTGTCGCTGCGCATCAGCCGGGGCGAGATCTTTCTTGCGCTGCGCGATCTCAGCAGCAAGCTGGTGGTGGAAGACCGGCTGGAGCTGCCGCTTAACGCTGATCAACCGCTTCTTGAGGCGATTGTCACGCATATCGATCATTTCTTTATTCGTCACCAGCAGAAGCTTGAACGCTTAACGGCGATTGCCATCACCATGCCGGGCATTATTGATACCGAGAACGGCATCGTGCACCGCATGCCGTTTTATGAAGACGTCAAAGAGATGCCGCTGGGTGAGGTCCTGAAAAACCATACCGGCGTACCGGTCTACATTCAGCATGACATCAGCGCCTGGACCATGGCGGAGGCGCTGTTTGGCGCGTCACGCGGGGCGCGGGATGTCATTCAGGTGGTGATCGACCATAACGTCGGGGCGGGCGTCATCACCGACGGACGCCTGTTGCATGCGGGCAGCAGTAGCCTGGTGGAGATCGGCCACACGCAGGTCGATCCCTACGGGAAACGCTGCTACTGCGGCAACCACGGCTGCCTGGAGACCATTGCCAGCGTGGAAAGCGTGCTTGAGCTGGCGCAGGTGAGGCTCAGCCAGTCCATGAGCTCCTCGTTGCACGGGCAACCCCTGACGGTAGATTCCTTGTGCACAGCGGCGCGGCAGGGCGATCTGCTGGCTAAGGACATCATTACTGGCGTAGGGAATAACGTCGGGCGCATTCTCGCCATTATGGTGAATCTGTTTAACCCGCAAAAAATCCTGATCGGCTCCCCGCTCAGCCAGGCGGCGGATATCCTCTTCCCGGCGATCTCGGCCTGCATTAATCAGCAGGCGCTGCCCGCTTACAGCAAAAACATTGTGGTCGAAAGCACGCAGTTTTCGAACCAGGGCACCATGGCCGGCGCCGCGCTGGTAAAAGATGCAATGTATAACGGCTCCTTACTGATCCGCCTGCTGCAGGGCTAACTCTTTTCCACAGACTTACTAAAAATTGCGCTATCTCAAGCCGGATAGCGCACGCTTCCCGTAGACTTCCCCCACTGAATTATTTACCTGGTTTATATTTTCGAAGCATACCCAAGAGGTGGAATGAGTCATGCTTAAGCGTTTCTTTGTTACTGGTACAGATACCTCTGTCGGCAAGACTGTTGTATCGCGCGCGTTGCTACAGGCGCTGGCAGCAAGCGGTAAACGTGTTGCAGGGTACAAACCGGTCGCAAAAGGCAGTAAAGAGACGCCAGAGGGGCTGCGTAATAAAGATGCCCTGGTTTTACAAAGCGTCTCATCCCTGGAGCTGCCTTATGATGCGGTCAATCCTATTGCCCTGAGCGAAGAGGAGAGCAGCGTGGCGCACAGCGGGCTGATCAATTACACCCTGCTGTCGGATGGGCTGGCAAACCTGAGCGAGAAGGTTGATCACGTTGTGGTTGAAGGCACGGGCGGCTGGCGCAGCCTGATGAACGATTTGCGTCCACTTTCCGAGTGGGTGGTGCAGGAGCAACTGCCGGTGGTGATGGTGGTGGGCATCCAGGAAGGGTGTATCAACCATGCGCTGCTCACGGCGCAGGCGATCGCCAATGACGGCCTGCCGTTAGTGGGCTGGGTGGCAAACCGCATCAACCCAGGCCTTGCGCACTATGCAGAAATCATCGACGTGCTGAGCAAAAAACTGCCCGGCCCTCTGGTGGGTGAACTGCCTTATTTGCCGCGCGCCGAGCAGCGCGAACTAGCGCAGTACATCGATCTCTCTGCTCTCGGCAGTGTGCTGGCCGTAGATCGAGTCGTGGCGTAACGTTCGCGAGAGTACGGACGCAACAACGCAGGCAATCAGCAGGCCGGGTAGCAGAAAATACTGCCCGGTCATTTCACACACCATCAGCGCCGACATAATAGGCGCATGCGTCGTGGCAGCGAGCAACGTCGCCATCCCCGCCAGTCCCAGCAAAATCGCCGTTTCAGAACCCGGTAGCCACAGCGCAAAAAGCTGCGCAAAGAGCATTCCTGTCGCCAGCCCGACAAACAGCGTCGGCGTGAAGACCCCGCCCGGTGCGCCCGAACCGCTGCTTGCCAGGACCGCCAGCAGCTTACAGATAAACACGCCCGCAATAACGGACAGCAGCGGCGGTGAGAGCAGAAAGGCCTGCACCACGCTATAGCCGTTACCCCACACTTTGGGCGTAAGAAGCGACAATATCCCGACGATCAGCCCCCCGAGCGCCAGCTGCCAGGGTGGTGAGAGTTTGAGACGCAGAAACAGGGTGTGGCTAACCGTCATCAGCCACATCAGCAGCGGGCCGCAGACGCCCGCCAGCAGACCGATGATAACGATCAATCCGTAATCGCCCGCAGTGAGCGTTTCGCTGAGATGCACCTCATACAGCGTAGTAGCGCCAGGGCTTAACAGACGCGTCGTCAGCAGCGCTACGACGGCCGCAATGACTACCGGGCCGAGCGAGGCGAGCATCAGCGTGCCGAACAGGATTTCCGCAATAAACAGGCTTCCGGCTAGCGGCGCGTGGTAGGCGCTGGCCATTCCCGCCGCCGCCCCGCAGGCTATCCATAATTTCCATTCGGACTTCGGCGTAAAGCGCTGCGCAAACAAGGAGGCGGCGAGGGCAGCGAGCAGGATCATCGCCCCTTCACGCCCGATGGCGCTTCCGCTGGAAACCACCAGCAGTGACGCCAGGGATTTGACCAGGCTGGCACCGTAATCGAACTGCCCGTCACCCGTTTCCAGCGCTTCCATATAATCCGTTGGCGCATGCGGGCGTTGCGCCGTCAGCCGCTGCCATCCCCACAGCAACAATCCGGCTGCCAGGCCGCCAAGAGCAGGCGTGAGCATGCGACGCCAGGGGGACAACGCCGCCGCGGCATTCACCAGGCTGCCGCTGTCGTTACTGAGAAACAGCCACTCCAGCAGATACATGCTGTGGCGAAACACGGCAACGGCCAGCGCGGCCAGTACGCCCGTGACGGTGGCAATCAGAAGCCGGCGAAACATCGCGCGGATATCGGGGTAAGTATGAAGACGTTGCATGGGTCGCGAGTAAACGGGGTCGATGCAATATTGTGGCGGGAAATGACGGGGTTAGCAAAAGGTCTGCGTGCGAAAAAAAGCCGGGCAAGCCCGGCCGGAAGAATTAACTCTCACTGTGAATATTCAGCGCCCGGCGCGTACGCCCTGAGCTGAGGTACTCCGCGATATAGTCCTGCGAAATCTCGCCGTTATAGCGACCCTCTTCATCCACAATCGGCATCCAGCTTGTGTTGCTTTCATACAGGCGGGAGAGCACCACGCGCAGGTTATCTTCCGCTTTGCCGGTCATGCGGAACGGATGCAGGATATCGGCACAGGTGCCGCTGGCGTTGCGCGCTTCCCGGCGTTTCACAAACCCCAGCGGTTTACCGTGCTCGTCCACCACGGTGATGGCGCGGATATCGTTATCATCCATGGTGGCGAAGGCCTCAGGAAGCGGGGTAGAGCCGCGTACCGTGATAGTAGGCTGCTGGTCGGTGACGTCGCCCGCCGACACCAGCAGCAGGCGCTTCAGGGTGCGGTCCTGACCCACAAACGAGCCGACAAACTCGTTCGCCGGCTTCGCCAGCAGCTCGTCCGGGCTGGCGCACTGGACAATCTTCCCCTGACGGAAAACGGCGATACGATCGCCCAGCTTCAGGGCTTCATCGATATCGTGGCTGACCAGCATCACCGTTTTCTTCAGCTTGCGCTGCATCTCCAGAAACTGGTTCTGGATCACTTCACGGTTGATGGGGTCCACCGCGCCGAAGGGCTCATCCATCAGCAGTACCGGCGGATCGGCCGCCAGCGCGCGGATCACGCCGATACGCTGCTGCTGGCCGCCGGACATCTCGCGCGGATAGCGGTGAAGAAACTTACGCGGATCCAGCGCCACCATATCCATCAGCTCTTCGGCACGGGTTTTACACCGGGCTTTATCCCAGCCCAGCATGCGCGGCACCACGGTAATGTTCTCTTCGATGGTCATGTTCGGGAACAGGCCAATTTGCTGAATCACGTAGCCGATGTTGCGGCGCAGCGTCACCGTATCCATCCCGCTGGTGTCTTCACCGTTAATCAGGATCGTGCCGCTGCTTGGCGTAATCAGGCGGTTGATCATCTTAAGGGTGGTGGTTTTCCCGCAGCCGGACGGGCCGAGCAGGACGCACATTTCCCCTTCGGGCACGTTCAGGTTGACGTTGTCCACGGCCTTAAAGGTCTGGCCATGCTTCTGTGAAAAATGTTTGGTGAGGTTTTCCAGTTTTATCATTATCGAATCCCCTTCGGAGTCAGTACCACCTGCAGACGGTGCAGCAGCCAGTCGAGCACAATCGCTAAAAGACAAATCATCAACGCCCCCGCAATCAACATGCGGATATCGCTCCCGCCGATGCCGTTAAGCAGCAGCAGACCCAGGCCGCCCGCGCCAATCACGGCGGCAATCGCCATTACGCCGATGTTCATCACCACGGCGGTGCGGATGCCGCCGAAAATCACCGGTAGCGCCATGGGAATTTCAACCCAGCGCAGCCGCTGCCAGAAGGTCATGCCGATGCCGCGTCCGGCCTCACGCAGACCCGGCGGCAGGCTGTCCAGCGCGGTATGGGTGTTGCGTACAATCGGCAGCAGCGAGTAGAGAAACACCGCGGTAATGGCGGGCAGGGCGCCAATGCCCTGACCGATCAGCGAAAACAGCGGGATCATCAGGCCAAACAGGGCGATGGACGGAATGGTCAGCACGATGGTCGCGATGCCCAGCACCGGTGTCGCCAGCCATTTGTGACGGACAATTAGAATGCCGAGCGGAACGCCGATAATAATGGCCAGGCCAACCGCCAGCGCCACCAGCCACAGATGCTGCAGCGTCAGGGTTAACAGGTAATCCCAGTTATCCAGAATGTAGTGAATCGTCTCCATAGCGCCTCCTACAACAGCTTTTTGCTACGCAGGAAATCACGGGCGACCTGCTGCGGTGACTGATGATCGATATCCACCTTCTTGTTCAGCTCGGTGATAACGTCGTTGTTGAGCTGGGCGGAGAGGGTGTTTAGCGCCTCTTCCAGCCCCGGGTTCGCCTCCAGCGTGTCTTTACGCACCACCGGGGTGACGGCATAGCTCGGGAAGAAGCCTTTATCATCTTCCAGTACTTTGAGGTCGAAACCTTTCACGCGGCCGTCGGTGGTGTAGATCAGCCCGGCATCAACAAAACCGTCGCGCACCGCGTTATACACCAGGCCGGGATCCATCTGGCGGATCTGCGGACGGTCCAGCTCCATGTTGTAGGCCTTCTGCAGCGGCTTCATCCCATCGCTGCGCCCGGCAAACTCAAGATCCAGTCCCAGCAGCCAGTTTTTGTCCGGGTTGGTTTTACGGACCTGCTCAATCTTCGCCACCATCTCAGACATGGTGTTGATATGTTCCGCTTCGGCGCGTTTACGCTGCATGGCGAAGGCATAGGTGTTGTTCATATCGGCGGGTTTGAGCCAGACCAGACCGTGCTTCGCGTCCAGACGCTTAACCGTCTCGTAAGATTCCTGCGGCGACATGCGATTGTTGATGTGGTTAAAGATGATCAACGACGTACCGGTGTACTCCCAGGTCATATCAATCTGTTTGTTGATCATCGCGTTACGGGAGATAACGGTCGCAATATTGGTTTGCGGCTGCACCTGGAACCCTTTCTTTTGCAGGTACTGCACGGTCATGGCCGAGAGAATATGCTGCTCGGTAAAGCTCTTGGTCGCCAGAATCAGCGGGGCGGCTATCGCCTGGCTGGTGAAGAGCGCCGCGGCACACAGCGCCGTCAGGCCGGATATCAGTCTCATGAAAGCTCCTTGTTATTGTTATCGAGCGAGATGGGGACTCATCACGCGACCCAGCGCAGCCAGCAGGGTGTCGAGGATCAGGGCAAACAGCGCGGTGGCCGCCGCGCCCAGGATCAGCGTCGGGAAGTCGTTCAGGTAGATGCCGGGGAAAATCAGCTCGCCGTAACTGCTGGCGCCAATCAGGAAGGCCAGCGGAGCTGTACCCACATTAATGGCGGTGGCGATGCGGATGCCCGAGAGCATCACCGGCCAGGCGTTTGGTAACTCCACCTGGCGCAGACGCTGCCATTTGGTCATCCCAATCCCGTTGGCCGCTTCCAGTAACGACGACGGCACCGAGCACAGCCCGGCGTAGGTATTGCGCACAATCGGCAGCAGCGAGGCAAGAAACAGGGCAATGATGGCTGGCGTATCGCCAATGCCAATCACCACCATCGCCAGCGCCAGAACGGCCAGCGGCGGCAGGGTGTTGCCGACGTTGAAGATTTGCATCACGTATTCGGCTACCCACCGCGCCGCCGGGCGGCTGAGCAGGATACCCGCCGGAATGCCAACCAGCAGTGCGAAGAACATCGAGGAAAATACGAGGATTAAATGCTGTTGCCCGAGGTAGATCAGGTCGACCTGGCGCGCCTTGATCGTCTCCAGCCCAATGCCCCAGGTGAGGAGGGCCAGAACCACGATTATGGCGCCGACAAACAGCAGCGAGCGTTTGAGTAATGGATGCATTGCGGTGTGTCTCCCTGTGCGCATGCGTTATCGCAACCAGCGGTTGCCTGTTGTTATGCCATGTTTCGGCAGGGGTAGTTGACCTATAGCAAGCGTTTGGGAAGGGTTCCAGCGAAGGGGGAAAATCAGTAACCCTATGAAACTAGTGACAACCTTGATTAAGCCTTATGAGGTAAGGGCTGGCTGTGAGAGGGCAGAATAGTCCTAAAGCGACTTCATGAAAGTGACGGTGTCACAACTGTCGCGACATTCTGCCCTCTGCGTTTTGACTATCGGCCGAGGGCTGCGCGAACTTTGCGCACGCGTACCGCGATGGTAATCATGGAACAAACGGATACCAGCGCCAGTATTACACCCAGCGCCAGCATTGCATTAAAGCCAATCCACCGGAACAGGAGTAATCCCGCGATACCGCCCGTAATAAACGAGAACAGGGTGGTTAAGTGGGTTTTAAGCTGGCTTTTCTGCGCCGCCGTGTCTTTGGAGTAGTCCCGGCGCAGCATCGCCACGACTACCGAGGCCAGCGATATTCCCGCGTCCGTCAGCGTGCCGGTGATGTGCGTTGATCTCACCCGGCCGCTGGAGAGCTGGGTGGATGTGGAATTGTGGATCCCCATCAGACCACAGAGAAAGATAATAATTGTGCGGTTGCTGGTGAGGGCATGGAAATACATCTCGTAAACCGAAATACCGGTCAGTAATAACCCTTCGACAAACAGGATCTGGCAAAAAACCAGGCGGATATTATGGATAATGCCCCAGATAACAATAATGCGCGCAAGAATGGCACCCGTGACAAACGCCAGAATAATGGAGCCAAAGAAAATAATATCGTTCAGATCGGTGGAAGAGACTTCGCTGGATAATTGTGAGGTATTGCCGGTCATGTGAGAGGGGAAAAAGCCAAATGCCCCAAGGGCGATGGCGTTGAGCAAGCCGGCGGATGTCGCCAGCCAGAGGGCTAACCGGCGATCCTCCTGATGCGTTCGTTCTTTTTTGAGTTTAATCAGCAAGAATACCTCCGGGGTGAGCTTTGCCTGAAACGTCAGGCTAGCAAAGCGGTACAACGGACAGTCCAGGATATGGCTTAATTATTATTCCCTCTGACGACATGCAGGGTTTTGTAATTAAATAAAATATCCTTGCTGAATATAGGGCCGTGGGGAATTCAGACCATGCCGTTATTTCCGTGTCGCAAAAATGCCGGGCGCTGATTAAGACGTTCAAACCAGGCATCAATGGCAGGCACTGCGGGTTTGTCAAAAGGCGTCATCTTCCAGCGGTTCACCGACAGCCCCAACACTACATCTGCAAGCGTAAACGTTTCGCCCGCAGTAAAGGCGCCGGTGCGCTGCAACTGCTGCTCCAGAATGCCGATGCAGTGGTTCCACTCTTTTATCCCGGCGACAATCCGCGCGGGATCGTTATAGTCCGGGTTTTTGCGGCCCAGCGCCGGAAAGACATAGCGCCACGCGTTGTTGAATTCGGTTGCCTGCCAGTCCATCCAGCGCTCGACGTTAGCGCAGGCCTGCGGCTGCGATGGCAGCAGGTCATCGCGTCCGGCTTTGCGCACCAGGTAGCGGCAGATTGAATTCGATTCCCACAGCACAAAATCGCCGTCGATCAACACCGGCACCATGGCGTTGGGGTTCAGGGCGCGGAAGGCGTCCGTTTCCGTCGAGGCAAATCCGCTGCCGTAATCTTCCTGCTGGTATGCAATTCCGGCCTCTTCGCAGGTCCAGAGGACTTTACGCACGTTGATGGAGGTGGTTTTGCCAAGGATGGTGATCATAGGTCAGGTGTCCTGCACTGGAATGAATGGTTTAAAAACAATACATCAGTTTTGTGAAAGAGGTCGGGGCAAAATTGGGTGGTGAGTGCGCTGGATTGGGGGAGTGATACCGTCTTTCTGGAAGGAGCCTCGCAAACCTAAAAGTAACCCGGTGAAAATGAGGGTTAATGCTTTTATTCCGGTTACCTGGGCCGTAAAGTGACGGCGTTGCGGCACATCCGCAATCGGGTGTAGGAACCCGGATCTCACAGTGCGACTTTATTTTGTCGCAACAGTGCATATGCCGTTAAAATCACGGTGGCGCTGGCGGAGCAGTCGTTAAGACTGGCCGTTTTCTCTGTGGGCGGTATTCCTACCTCCGTCAGCGCTGCCCCCTCGAGCGTAGGAACTCATCGGGTGGTTAATTCAATTTCATACACTGAGGATGCCTTATGGCTACTATCCCAACCCTGTCTTACCTGCAATCTGACGAAAACATTATTCAGCAACTTATTACCCGACCCCTTCCGGTTGACGCCGACCTCTTTGACGTGGCGGACAACTGCGCCGCGCTGGTGACCGTGCTGGTCGAAAGCGATGATAGCGTCATTAGCTCTGCACTCTGCGAGCGCCTGCTGCAAGCGCTTCATCGACTGCGTGAACTCTGCGATGCCGATCTCCCGCCGAACCTTATTGAACAGTTGATTGTGGGAGAGAAAATGACCTCCTGCGTGCCGGACTGCTGGCACGACACCGCTACCCAGATAGACTATGCGCTGGCACTTACCCAGGCCGTTAAAGGGGGGACATTGCCCGCGAACGTTGCGAAAGAGCTTACTGGGCTGCTGCACGATATGATCTGGCTTCTGGCGGAGTTTGTGAAGGAGCCGCGAATTGTGGCGCACTAAGTGCGGGCAGGCTTTGTTAGCTGCTTAGAGGGTGGTGTGTGAAAGGGGCTGGGTGGGCCCCTTTGAGGTTTTTTGAGAGGTGTGTTGTTATGATTTTTTGCGATTTGGTGGGGAAATGGCCGCTATGAGCGAGAAGAGGACTAAAGAAGACACTCAGAAAAAGCACTTCTTTTGTATGTATTTCAATCAATATCTACAAATCCCAGGGTGGGTTTTTGGTATAGTGGACACTGAAATCAAATATAAATATTTATTGACATAAATATTATCTGGTGAGAGGTTATATAAAGGCTAAATCACATGGATACTATTACTATTAAGTCATGTGAATTTAAGTTGATTTACTTTTTTGAATATTAGGTGAAGTTAATCATGAGGTCGATATGAGTAATTCTGAAAAATTTTGGGACATTG